>DUYW01000001.1 GCA_013349825.1 Gammaproteobacteria bacterium
GATCAAGGCGAAGATCGCAGCCAATAGCAGGCTATTAGCAAGGTTTTCAACGAAGATATTGGACGCTATGGGCGTTAGGCATTTACACATGACTTATTCAGGGGTTCCTTAACTTTCCACCTACGGACCGGACATCTTTTTCAAGGATGATATAGTTTTCTACAGTTCGACAAGAATATAAGCACGAGTGGTGAATGAGGCTGCTATTCTAGCCCCCGATATCTTTCCTCAACCAACACGATCCATACTGCCCCAATGAGACACCTTTTTTTCTCTTTCCTCTTTGCCATTTTCTTCTCACACACTTCAGTTGCCGATCCACTACAGAGCCGTGATCTTTCGCAAATTGCTGCCACAGCCCATGAGAAGAGTGTCCCCATCCTGTTGATTGTCTCCCAGCACTATTGCCCATTCTGTGAGCTGCTCAAGGAGGAGATCATCTACCCCACACAAAAGAGTGGTGGCTATGATGGTAAAGCGGTGATTGCTGAGATTCTGATCGACTCCCCCAAAGAGATCCGCGATTTCAGTGGCGACCCGGTCAAGCCTGCTGTACTTGCCGAGACCTATCAAGTTTGGGTGACACCGACCCTACTCTTTCTCGACCACACTGGCAGAGAGATTCACAAACGTATGTTGGGGGTCAATACCATTGAGCTGTATGACTACTATCTGGACGAGTCTCTGACCGCTGCATTACAGGCCGTTCGTGGTGGCGACCGCAGTTATGAGACCACCCATGAGGATGTTGTTGGAGATGCACCGGGTTATGATCAGCTCCACTGATCTCGACGCTCACCAAGTAAATTCACCCCCCCCCTCTGGATGAGGGCAATATTCGCCACCTCTATCGATCTGCATTTCCAAGCTCTTCCACCAACCTAAGGATCGAGAGCACGGTTGCATAGATACCCATGAAAACCGAAGGATAACGCTCTTTAGTGCATTAAATTTGCCGCTGGAAAGACGTTACTTTGCAGATAAGACTCTGTAGGCACGAAGTTGCTGTTGTTGTACTCAATCACATCTTTCAACTCTGAGACCAGTTGTGCTATCAGGTAATCTGTACGGATTTTAAGTGTTTCAGTCATATTATTGTCGGCATACCGGGATACGCTTTCAACCAAGCTCTCCATTAATACGGTATCTTTATTGTCACTATTCATTGAGTAATTTCTCCGTAATTGATTATTGGGGTAAACAATTACCTGTAGGATTCAAACTTCTGTTCAAACCTCTGTAGGGTCCATCCATTGGACCTGTTTACTAACGGCTACGAATACAATTCCTTAAGTAAGGAGTTCTTTACTGTTGGAGATCAGGCAAACCACATCATCGACACAAAATTGATCGACCCGGACTCCAAATCAGCGTATGATCTGCCTCTTTTTTAGGCACACTGAGTCCCAAAAGAGTTCCATGAACTCAAACCGACTCCGCTAGCCGTAGCAGACAACCTTTCAGACACTATGCAGATTGGCCCTTACACACTCAAAAATGGTCTCATCCTCGCACCAATGGCAGGGGTGACAGACCGCCCGTTTCGTCAGTTGTGCCGAAGTTTGGGGGCAGGAATGGCGGTCTCGGAGATGGTCTCCTCTAACTCACTATTATGGGGCAGCGAAAAAACCAGACGTCGTGCAGACCATCGGGGTGAAGAGACTCCGCGTTCTGTACAAATTATGGGGGCTGATCCCGCGATGATGGCTGAGGCTGCCCAATACAATGCGGATAACGGGGCGCAGATTATTGATATCAACATGGGCTGTCCCGCCAAGAAAGTGTGTAATGTTGCTGCTGGCTCTGCACTGATGAAAGATGAACCGCTGGTGAAAAAGATTCTTCAGGCGGTTGTCGCTGCAGTGGAGGTTCCAGTCACGCTGAAGATTCGTACCGGCTGGGATCAGGAGAACCGAAATGCGCTACAGATTGCACAGATAGCGGAGCAGTGCGGTATTCAGGCGCTGGCAGTTCATGGGCGCACCCGTGCAGATGGTTATCGTGGTGATGCGGAGTATGAGACAATTGCTACCATTAAACAGCAGGTCTCGATACCAATCATCGCCAACGGGGATATCACCACCCCCGAGAAGGCACTTGAGGTACAACAGAAAACAGGGGCCGACGGGCTGATGATTGGGCGGGCTGCACAGGGAAGACCGTGGATCTTCCGCTCCATCCTCTACTATCTGGAGCATGGTAAACAGTTAGCGGAGCCGGGGCCGGAAGAGATACGCGATCTACTGTTGGGACACCTTGAAAACCTTTACGACTTTTATGGAGAGCGTACCGGTGTGCGTGTTGCCCGTAAACATATCTCCTGGTACAGCAAGGGACAACGTCACGGTGCCGCCTTCCGCCAGCAGGTCAACCGTGTGGAATCGACTGAGGAACAACTACAAATGACCCGTAACTTCTTTGAAGAGATTATCCAGTCACAACAAGAGATTGCTGCATGAGCGAACAGGGAGACAAGCGCTGTAACTCAATGCGTGACTGCATCCGCAGTAATCTACAAGAATTTTTTGAGCATCTGGAAGATGCCAAGACCTATGACCTCTACCAGCGTATCCTGCATGAGGTCGAACAGCCGATGCTTGAGCTATCTCTGCAGCGTTGTGGCTGGAATCAGTCACGTACTGCCAAGATGTTGGGGATTAACCGCAACACTCTGAAAAAGAAGATCGACCAATACAATATTCAACCCACCCCTCAACAACCATCTGAATAACACCACCAAAGGATTGAACGCATGAAAATTACCCGCGCACTGATCAGTGTCTCTGATAAAACCGGAATTGTCCCTTTCGCTGAGCAACTGGCACAACAGGGTGTTGAGATTCTCTCTACCGGAGGCACGGCCAAACTTCTTGCTGAAAGTGGCGTGGCCGTCACCGAGGTCTCTGACTATACCGGCTTTCCTGAGATGATGGATGGGCGGGTCAAGACGTTACACCCCAAGGTCCATGGTGGACTGCTCGGTCGTCGCGGTGTCGATGATGCGGTGATGGAAGAACATGCGATTCCACCGATTGATCTGGTGGTTGTTAATCTCTACCCCTTTGAGGCGACTATCGCCCGTCCAGACTGTGATCTGCCGATGGCGATTGAGAATATTGATATTGGTGGCCCCACCATGTTGCGTGCTGCTGCGAAAAATCACCTGGCTGTAACCGTTGTAGTCGACAGTGCTGACTATGAACTGATCTTGAATGAGATGAGGGAAAATGGGGGTGGCGTGAGCGATGATATCCGTTTCCACCTTGCGGTGAAGACCTTTGAACACACTGCCGGCTATGATGGGGCAATTGCCAACTACCTCGGCTTCTTTAATAAAGATGGTGCCAAATCAGAGTTCCCTCACACTTATAACAGCCAATACATCAAGGCGCAGGAGATGCGCTACGGTGAGAATCCTCACCAGAAGGCTGCCTTCTACGTGGAGGCCAATGCTGCAGAGGGTTCCATTGCCACCGCCAAACAGGTTCAGGGCAAAGAGCTCTCCTACAACAATATCGGAGATACCGATGCTGCTCTGGAGTGTGTAAAGCAGTTTGATGAGAGCCCCGCCTGTGTCATCGTCAAACATGCCAACCCCTGTGGAGTTGCGTATGGTGAGAGCCTGCTGGAGTCCTATGACCGCGCCTATGCCACTGACCCTGAGTCTGCTTTTGGTGGCATCATCGCCTTCAACCAGCCTCTTGACGGAGAGACAGCACGCGCCATTATAGATCGCCAATTTGTCGAGGTGATCATCGCACCAGCGATATCCGATGAGGCGGTCGCAATCATCAGTGAGAAAAAGAATATACGACTTCTGGTCTCTGGCTCTTGGGCTGAGAACCAAACACGCATCGACCTGAAGCGCGTCAATGGTGGACTGCTGGTACAGGATGCTGACCTGCTACTCACCAACGAGATTCAAGTTGTCACCAAGCGTGAACCCACACCACAGGAGATGGATGACCTGCTGTTTAGCTGGAAAGTGGCCAAATTTGTGAAATCCAATGCCATTGTCTATGGCAAGAGTAATATGACCATCGGTGTAGGAGCGGGCCAGATGAGCCGTATCAATTCGGCCCGTATCGCTGGCATCAAGGCCGAACATGCCGGTCTGGAGGTTCCTGGGTCGGTGATGGCCTCTGATGCCTTCTTCCCGTTTCGTGACGGCATTGATGCCGCACAGGAGGCGGGTATCGTTGCGGTAATTCAGCCCGGTGGCTCAATGCGTGATGATGAGGTGATTGCTGCTGCAGATGAGCATGGAATGGCCATGGTGTTTACCGGGATGCGTCACTTCAGACACTAATCACCTGAATTCAAACGCTCTTATTCAGTCAGTTTTGCTGTACTGAAGAGAGCTAGTTATAAAGTGTTGCATAAATTCATGCTCTCTACCCCAGCCCTCCCCCTGCAGAGGGAAGGGTTTGGTGTATGAAGAAACTTATGCAGCTATTGATAAAGAGTCACTTAGAGAGTTAATAGAGATGAAAATACTGGTCATTGGAAGTGGTGGGCGTGAACATGCATTGGCCTGGAAGGCGGCACAGTCAAACAAAGTTGAGCAGGTCTATGTAGCCCCCGGAAACGCCGGTACCGCAGGTGAGCCAAAACTGGAGAATGTTGCGATTGATGTAGAGGCGATTGACCGGTTGGTCGAGTTTGCCGCTGACCATGCTGTTGATCTCACCATTGTGGGGCCAGAAGTGCCTTTGGTACTGGGTGTGGTGGATGCCTTCCAGAGCGCAGGACTGCGCTGTTTTGGTCCAGGGAAAGGGGCTGCACAACTGGAGGGGTCTAAATCCTTCACCAAGGATTTTCTGGCACGCCATAACATCCCTACGGCTGCCTACGGTAACTTTACCGATATTGATAAGGCGATCCGCTACCTGCATCAGGTGGGGGCACCTATCGTAGTCAAGGCTGATGGACTGGCGGCAGGCAAGGGGGTGATTCTGGCCCAGACTATCGAACAAGCGGAGTCTGCAATACGTGATATGTTGGCCGGTAATGCCTTTGGTGATGCCGGTCACAAGGTGGTAATTGAAGAGTTTCTCATGGGCGAGGAGGCCAGTTTTATTGTGATTGCCGATGGCAAGAATGTGCTGCCGATGGTCACCTCTCAAGACCACAAGGCGCGAGATAATGGTGATCTGGGGCCCAATACCGGCGGCATGGGTGCCTACTCCCCTGCACCGGTAGTCACTCAAGAGATTCATGATCGAGTGATGAAAGAGGTGATCTACCCAACTATCGAGGGGATGGCTGCTGAAGGAAATGCATTTACCGGCTTTCTCTATGCCGGTCTGATGATCGATTCTGAGGGGACACCCAAGGTACTGGAGTACAACGTACGTTTTGGAGACCCTGAGACTCAACCGATCATGCTGCGTCTACAGTCTGACCTGGTTGACCTCTGTAACGCCGCAATTGATCAGGAGTTGGACCAGATCGAAGCTGTGTGGGACCCTCGCCCCTCGCTGGGGGTTGTGCTGGCCGCAGGTGGCTACCCGGAAAGTTACCGTAAGGGAGATACCATTTACGGGCTCCCCAGCGAAGAGTTGACCGATATGAAGGTATTCCATGCCGGTACTGCCGAACTGGATGGTGAGGTGGTTACAGCGGGGGGCCGTGTACTCTGTGCCTGCGCACTGGGTGAAACGGTCTCTGAGGCACAACAAAAGGCGTATACGCTGGTAGAGCAGATCCAGTGGGATCAACTCTATTTTCGTACTGACATTGGTTATCGTGCGATTGCCCGCGAGAAGTGATAGGGGTTCTGAAGATGGCTCTTGAGTGTAGATCTTGAGTATGCCTGTTGAGGCTGCCTCTAATAATGCATTTTTCAGCGATGACCGTAACTCTGCAGTAACTCATAGATCGTCTGCTGCTTGCGCCATGATGATTCCGTCAATGCCGTCTCTCCATAATTGTTGGCTTGATTTGGGTTTGCCCCATACTTTAGCAACAGCTTAACCATCTGTAGCTGGTCACGTTGCACCATAAGCAGCAACAAGGTATCCCCAAACTGGTTGGCTAGCAGGGGGTCTGCCCCCTGATTTAGTAGCAGTTGTAACATCTCGGGTGACTGTGCCAGTAAAATCGCGAACTGCCCGCTGGCACTGGGCTGATTGATAAGCAGTGACAGTGACCTCTGTCGCGCAAATTTACGCAGCCCTGAAAAATCGTCGGTCCAGACCAGATGGTGTAACTCGCTCAATAGTGCTGAATCATCCGTTTCCAGAGACTCCGACCTTCCCCAGGAGGAGCTGCTCAACGCCTGTTCACCCCACCAGCCACGCATCACCCCAATCTCATCCCCAAGAGCTACCACCGCTCCAGGAGTGATACATGAAATTACCAGCAGAAAAGCCCACAGATGTCTTACAACGCCCCCTGTTTTATCCACGCATTTAATCCCCATTCAGTACTGCAAGTGCGCTCTTCCACAATCTTTACAGGCCAAACGGAGAACAACTACCACGGTTACGACCCCTAATAAAACCAATACTGTTGTTCCCATACCCCCCCCTGTGCTTATCATATGCTTACTGATCAACTACCATAACTCAGTGATTGCTGTGCTTGTATACATAACCACCACTGCGTGCCATTACACGCATAAAACGGCGTGTCACCCCTGCCTTCCACCCTATTTCACACTCATGCGAGAAACCACCTATCGCCTCATCTGCTTTTTTTCTCGCAGCTGTATTCTGCTCACAACTAACTTCCCGATCAAATCTTGGAAATGGTGCCATAACAAACCTCCTATTCTCGGACAGTTACCTAGTTATAGCCCAACCAAATAATTACTCAATACGTATATATGCGTATTTTATAATCAAGAGCATTACCCGTAGAGTGATATTGGCTGCACGATGTGGTGGAGAGAAGTTTGCAATTATTCTTCCAAATACCATTAGTAGTAAAGCACTAACGGTTATTGATCAAGGGCTTTATGCGGAAAAAGAGAGGGCTGGAAACCACTCATCTATCTATCCACAGAGAGGTATCGGGCTAAGGAACCCCTGAGGTTCCCTAACTCTTTTCTGAACCACCCGAACCTGAACTATCCGAATCTACACCGCCATCCATCATCTCAAGCTCCTCATCGAGCAACTTCTCTGATGCTTCATCAAGTGGGCCATAACGGTCTGAGAGAGGCGGTTCGTAGTGGTCAAGCCGTACATTGTCAGCAATTTTCTGTGCCTCTTTACGGGCGCGTTCTTCACGTTCCCGTGCCTCCTCAGCATCCTCTTCGGCCTCAATTTTATCCAGCTCTGCCTCCATCTCTTCCTCTGTGGGGCCAACGTCTACAGCACTCTTTTCCGCTGATGCAGGGGATGACTCTGAATCAGTATGGCTGCTCTTGTCCTGAGCGCTCTCTGACGCAGGGGCACTCTTCTCTATCTCAGGATCTGTCTCAGGGTCTGGATCATCCTCTTCCTCCTTGGACATAAAGAGAGGCGCAAAGAGAATCCCCGCCTCGAACAGTAGCCACATTGGAATGGCCAACAGTGTTTGTGAGATCATGTCAGGAGGCGTTAGCAACATACCCAACACAAAGGCTCCAACGATCACATAGGCGCGCTTCTCGCGCAGTTTATCCGGTGTTGTGGTTCCCATCCAGCACAGCAATATGGTCGCTATGGGTACCTCAAAAGCGATCCCAAAGGCAAAGAAGAGCTTCAACACAAAGTCCAGATAATCTTTCATATCCGGCATGACCTCGACACCCTCAGGCGCCGTGGTGGTGAGGAAAGCAAAAATCAGCGGGAAGACCACATAGTATGCGAAAGCCATTCCGATGTAGAAAAGAAGTGTACTGGAGACCGCCAACGGCATCACCAGCCTTCGCTCATGTTTGTAGAGTCCTGGCGCGACAAAACCCCATACCTGGTAGAGCACATAGGGGATTGCGATATAAAAAGAGAGAACCAGCGTCAGTTTAAACGGGGTCAGGAACGGAGAGATCACACCGGTTGCCACCATGCTCTGCCCTTCCGGCAGTAGCTCCATTAATGGAGTCGCAATATAGTGGTAGATATCATTGGCAAAGGCAAATAGCCCAAGAAAGAGAATCACAATAGCCAGCACGATGCGCAGCAGTCGATCCCGCAACTCAATCAGATGGCTGACAAACGGTTGCTCAGCCCCGATACCACGTCCGGCATCACTCATAAACGGTGCTCATTCTGCGCTTCTGTAGAGGTCCCGTGATCGCTGTCACTACTCTCGCTATTCTGAGGCAACGCATTGGTTGCACTCACTGCCTCTTCTGTTGCCTGATGAAACTCCTGCAGGTCAGCCTTTGTCTCTTCAAGGATCTCATGCATTCCCGCTGTTGCAGCATGCTTCTCCATCACTTTTTTCATCTCATCGGCTTTGAGTTCACGATCAATATCTGCCTTGACCGAACCAATAAAACGGGAAATTTTTCCAAACCACTTACCTGCTGTTCTCGCAAGACCGGGCATACGCTCAGGTCCCACCACGATCAGTGTAACCACACCGATAATAGCCAGTTCCCAGAATCCAATATCAAACATAGAGAGATCCAATAGAGGGGCGAAGCGCCCCTAGTCAAGAGTTTAAGAGTTAAGATTGTGTGGAGTGGTGGGTGCCGCAGCACCCCTCACCATTAAACTTTCTCTTTCTCTTCGACCTTTTCACCTTCAACCACATTCTCTTCAGCCTGGTTGAGTTGAGGGGCCTCAGCAGTCTTTTCAGCACTGCCTCCATCTTTGACAGCCGATTTAAAACTCTTGATTGCACCACCAAGATCGCCACCTACATTTTTCAGCTTTTTGGTTCCAAAAATAAGGATTACCAAAACCAAAATGATCAGCAACTGCCAGATTCCAATACCTCCAACGCCCATTGTAACAACTCCCTTCTTTATTATGATGTGGTCGGCACGACGTAACCGAGCCGGTGATTATAATGTCTTTATCCAAATCCGGGGAGACTTTTCCCTCCCAGTAGATGAATGTGCAGATGGAAGACCACCTGACCTCCACCCGGACCAGTATTGATGATGGTCCGAAACCCCGTTTCCAACCCCTGTTGCTCTGCAATTTCCGGTAATTTACGCATCATTCGCGCAACCACACCGTCATCGCTCTGAGTCAATGTGGCCAAACTCTCGGTGTGTTGTTTGGGGATCATCAACAGATGAACCTCTGCTTTAGGGTAGAGGTCCTTAAACACCAAGACCTCATCATCCTCATACACCACATCTGCAGGCACATCGCCCTCTACCATTTTACAAAACAGACAGTCACTCATGTTCTACTCCAAACCAGTACTCTGGCAAGCTAGGATTAACGATAGTCAGAGAAGCCCATGAGCTTGTCCGAAAAAAGAGAGCCCACTGCGGGAAAGCTCCTAACCACGCGAGGCCTTCTCTTCATGCCCTGAAAGACCGAAGCGGCGCTCCAGCTCTTCCAGAACCTGATCATGCCCAATCTCTTGTTGCGAGAGCAGCACCATACAGTGAAACCAGAGATCGGCCATCTCATAAATCACCTGCTCCCGCTCCCCCCCCTTGGCGGCAATCACCGTCTCCGTCGCCTCCTCTCCAATCTTCTTCAGAATGGTATCTAACCCTTTCTGATAGAGATGGGATACGTAAGAACTCTCCGGTTCGGCCTGCTTCCTCTGCTCCAGCACTTCTGCCAGCGCATTCAATACTTCACTCACCTGTCTCTCCCACTTTCTGGCTTTCTGTTTTCTGATTGAGTAGCTCTTTCAAACGACGTAGACCACTGGAACGATTCTTGACAGGTCGCTTGATAATCTCCTCCGTAGTGATGCCAGGCTGATCATAAAAGGCGCTATTCGCCTCTTCATCAATGGTTAATGCAGAACCATCCAACGCTACGCCCACAAATAACCCACGGCTACGGGACCAGGAGTAGATCTCACTATCCAGTGAGGTATCTGTCGCTAACGTCGCATCCCGACCCACAGGACCCGCACTGATTGCCGCATCCACACCTAAAGTCAGTTTTCCATCCAACAGACTGTCGATGCTGTAGGGGCGCTTGAAGGAGAGAATCAAATCACTGGACTGTGCCCCGATCTGATACCCCACACTGGCGCCACTCATAGAGACAAAGACAGGATCATTCCACCCTTCTCCCTGCCGAAACAGCATAATACCGCTACCATGGCTTAACCCCACACCCCAGCCGACACTGAGCATACCCGGCAAAATCACCACACCATCCCCCTGCTGTAGCAGAGAGGCTGGAATAGAATCTTCATCAGGTTCATTCAGAATATCTTCCAGTACCTGAACGGCTGACCAGATGGTTGCGGTCTCTTGTCCACCGGCAATCCCCTCCAGAGGAAGCAACATCGACAGCAGTAGAACCAGCGTCGTGATGAGTGGCGATTTCCGCAAGGCCAGTCTCATTTTTTATACATCTCAGCCGGATCTTTCAGTACTGGTGCCGTAGTCTCCCACTGCTGCTCGCTATTCAATTGACGATAAAAACAGCTATGACGTCCAGTATGACATGCGACCCCGCCCCGTTGCTCTACCGTTAGCAGCACCACATCTTCATCACAGTCTACGCGGATCGACCGGACCACTTGCTGATTTCCAGACTCCTCCCCTTTGTGCCAGAGCCGTTTGCGTGAACGTGACCAGTAAACGGCGTGACCACTCTCTTGAGTGAGTTGTAGCGCCTCTCGATTCATCCAGGCAAACATCAGGATATCTCCACTCTCTGCCTCTTGTGCAATCACCGGTACCAGGCCATTACCATCCCAGCGCACCTCACCCAGCCACAGCTGTTCACCACTCATAAACGAACCTCGATCCCCTGTTGGGCCATAAAGGCCTTGGCCTCACCCACGGTATACTCTGCAAAATGGAAGATACTGGCGGCAAGCACTGCGTCAGCCCCCCCTTTGAGGACTCCATCCGCAAGATGTTGAAGGTTTCCAACACCACCCGAGGCGATCAACGGTACTGAAACCGCTTCACTCACCGCCTTGTTAAGCGGTAGATTAAACCCTTGCTTGGTACCATCACGATCCATGCTGGTCAGCAGAATCTCACCCGCACCGTACTCCACCATCTTCTGTGACCACTCTATAGCGTCAATTCCAGTCGCCTTGCGCCCGCCATGGGTGAAAATCTCCCATTTAAGTGGCTCTCCATCGGCAGAGACCCTTTTTGCATCCACTGCAACCACAATGCACTGTGAACCAAAACGATTAGAGGCCTCTCTCACAAACTCGGGGTTAAACACAGCGGCTGTATTAATCGCCACTTTATCTGCACCCGCATTGAGCATACGCCGTACATCAGCTACCTCGCGGATCCCTCCTCCCACGGTAAGCGGGATAAAGACCTGACCTGCCACCTCCTCGACTACATGGACAATGGTGTCGCGCCCTTCGTGGCTGGCCGTAATATCAAGAAAGGTGATCTCATCAGCCCCTTCCTCATCATAACGACGCGCCACCTCGACCGGATCACCCGCATCGCGGATATCGACAAACTGCACTCCTTTAACCACTCGCCCTTGATCTACATCCAGACAGGGAATAATACGTTTCGCAAGACTCATTGTTTGATCCTACTGTTGGTTATCGGAGTAGGACTGCGCTTCAGCAAAATCGAGAGTCCCCTCATAGATAGCACGCCCTGTAATCGCCCCCATAATGCCGTGGTCAGCTACGGCGCAGAGTCCCTCAATATCCCCCATGTTGGTGATACCACCCGAGGCAATAATGGGGATATTGACTGCATCAGCCAGATTGCGAGTGGCCTCTACGTTAACACCCTGCATCATGCCATCACGACTGATGTCCGTGTAGACGATGGCTGAGACGCCATCCGCTTCAAACGATTTGGCCACATCGGTTGCATTCTGATTTGAGACCTCAGCCCAGCCCTTGATCGCTACCATGCCGTCTTTGGCATCGATTCCGACAATCACATGGCCCGCAAACTCTCTACAGAGTGCGCGGATAAAGTCCGGCTCTGTGATCGCCTTGGTGCCAATAATGACATACTGCACACCGGCATCAATATAGGTCTGTACGGTCTCACGGGTACGAATTCCACCACCAATCTGAATCGGCAGGTCCGGATAAGCGGCTGCAATGGCGTGAACCACATCCGCATTCTTCGGTTCGCCATCAAAGGCTCCATTGAGATCAACCAGATGGAGACGCCGTGCACCCTGTTCTACCCACTGTGCTGCCATCGACACCGGGTCATCCGAAAAGACCGTTTCATCTTCCATAATGCCCTGACGAAGGCGAACACACTTCCCATCTTTCAGATCAATGGCGGGGATAATTAACATAGATAGGTTCTCACGCAAAAACGCCGAGGCGCAAAAAGTTAAAGAGAGACCAATGGAACATGGTTACTTACCATTCCACTGGGTAAAATTTTGCAGCAGCTGTAACCCTGCATGTTGACTTTTCTCTGGGTGAAACTGAGTGGCAAAGATGTTGTCGCGCTGCAGCGCACAGGCAAACTCAAAACCGTAACAGCTGGTTGCTGCGACTTCGTCATCACTATCAGGAACCACGTAGTAGCTATGGACAAAATAGAAGCGGCTCTGATCTTCAATTTGAGACCACATTGGGTGGTCGGACTGCTTTACCTGATTCCAACCCATATGAGGGATCTTTAACCGCGCCTGAGTCTCACTCTCCGGATCAATCAGTGGCTTTGGAAACCGCTTTACCTCCCCCGGTAAAATCGATAACCCCTCTGTTCCCTCATTCTCTTCACTGTAGTCAAGCAGCAGTTGCATTCCCAGACAGACCCCCAAAAAAGGGCGATCAAGCGCTACTTCTTTAATGATCTCAACCAGAGATCGATTCCGCAGTTCCAGCATACAGTCACGCATCGCCCCCACACCGGGAAAGACAATCCGCTCCGCACTACGAATCACCGACACATCATCGGTCACCACAACATTGAGATCCGGGGCAACATGTTCCAGCGCCTTGGAGACAGAGCGCAGGTTTCCCATGCCATAATCAATCACCGCAATGGTCGACATCAGAGTGCGCCCTTGGTGGTGGGTAGTTGACTACCCATCCGCTGATCCGCCGTCAGTGCCATACGCAAGGCACGTCCAAAAGCCTTGAAAATGGTCTCAGCAATATGGTGACTGTTTCTCCCACGAAGGGCATCAATATGGAGCGTCGCCCCAACATGGTTGGTAAACCCCTGGAAAAACTCAAAGAAGAGTTCTGTCTCAAAATTCCCTATGGTTCCCGCAGGAAAGTCCACATGGAACTCAAGACCAGGGCGACCGGAAAAGTCGATAACAACCCGTGACAATGCTTCATCCAGTGGCACATAGGCATGGCCATAACGCGCAATACCACGCTTATCCGATAGTGCCTGCGCAACTGCCTGACCTATAGCGATACCGATATCTTCAACCGTGTGGTGCCCATCAATATGGAGGTCACCTTTAGCAGAAACCTTAAGATCAATCAGCCCATGACGCGCCACCTGATCCAGCATATGTTCCAGAAACGGTACACCGGTATTGAGATCAGAAGATCCATTGCCATCCAGATCTACCGAGACCTGAATCTGAGTCTCCAAAGTATTTCGCTCAATGGTTGCGGTACGATTTGTCATCAGCAGCTCGATTTCTCTTCTAAATAATTACGGTTTTCAATTGGTAGAATACCTTGTTACGGCTCCAGTTTGAATACTTGAGTAGTCAATGCTATAAAAATTGATTAAGATCAGTAGCAGGAGAGGGTTCAAACCATATTTAGGGCATCCCTAATAGATAGTATTTTTCTTATGAGATTCAGACTACAGTGCTCAAGGCAGCGCCGTGTAGAAACAAATATATAAAGTTTTGAGTCTGGAGCTAATGCCAAATCATTGAGAGAAGTACACTATTTTAGAGACGCTCTTTAAAGGAAAAAACAGGTTGTTTCAATGACACAACAAAAACTGACAGCAGTAGACTGCCCACAATGTGAACTGAGCGATGTATGCCGCCACCATGGTGAGGATGTGGCAAGCGCGACATTGGGAGAACAGACCCCGAAAAATAGTCTTCCCAAAGGGGAGTTTGTCTGCATTGAGGGGGAACCCTTTGAAAATCTTTACGCCATTCACCAAGGGGCTTTCAAAAGCGTTGTTTCGCTCTCTTCTGATGAAAATCGAGTAACCGGATTTTATTTCGCTGGTGAAATTATTGGATCAGAGGCAGTCTGTGCCAATGAATATGGGCGTTCTGTTGTTGCGCTACAAGACAGTGAAGTCTGCATCATCGAAAAAAGTGCCTTTTCAATCGATGGCGACGATCAGCAGGTGATCCGTCAGGGTTTGCTGGTTGCCATGAGCCATCAGGTGAGAAATGAGCAGTGGACAGGACTAATGGCAGCTCACCGTGCAGAATCTCGCGTTGCCCTATTTCTCTTTATGGTCTCTAAGCGACTTGAGTTTCATGGCTTTCCCACCAATGAATTTAGACTACCCATGTCCAGAGAGGATATTGCCAGTTATCTCGGCCTTGCTGTTGAGACTGTTAGCCGCTCCTTTCAAAAACTGAAAAATGCGGGGCTGATTCAGGTCAGTGGCCGCAATGTAACCTTGGTAAGCCGATCGGCTCTGCAAGATTTTGAGTAGTTGCCCTCAGCTATTTTTCCTTTAGGTCTAACTACAGCTTTGACGATCAGACCTGCAATATAAAGGTTGCCGGCCCTTCGTTCACCAGAGAGACCCGCATATCCGCACCAAACTCACCCTGCCCAACCTCGGCATGTGCGGTGTGGGCATGTGCTACCAATAAATTATAGAGCCGCTCCCCCTCTGCAGGAGATGCTGCTGTAGAAAATCCGGGGCGTAACCCCTTTCGGGTATCGGCTGCCAGGGTAAATTGTGGCACCAGCAGCAGCCCCCCCTCAATCTGCTTCAAAGAGTGGTTCATCTGCCCACCCTCATCCTCAAAGACCCGATAATTCAAAATTTTGTGCAGGAGTTTATCAACGCTGGAATCTATATCTTGTGGCTCAATACCCACCAACACCAACAGTCCTGCACCAATCTTTCCTATCCCCTTGCCCGCTACAGAGACCTCAGCTTGTGAGACACGTTGCAGTAAGCCGATCACCGGGCAAATGGAAACATCAACTTCTCCGGCTCGGTAAACAGATTAATATCATACGCCATGCGCCCCATATTCTGGTCCATCCTCGCCATCGCACCACTCATCATGTTGATGTCCTGACTCATACCGGTGATAGAACTGGACATATCACCAATATTGACGGTCATTCCATCAATACGTCCCGCCATGGTCGCGATATTGAGGTTTAACTGATGCATATCCTGACTCATTCCCCCCATATTGGCAGACATCGACTGCATCCCAATACGAACTTTTCTGAAATCCTCAGACATCACCGCCTGCCCCTGCTCCATGCTCACGGCCATTGTGGACATCCGGGTACGCATATCCCGCATATCCTGAGACATGCTGGTGACATCCTTACCCATCTGTACTACAGCGCTGGTCATCTGGTGCATGTTGACCCCCATGCTGAACATGAAGAGCCCCATTCCTCCACCAGCCACTATGGCTGCTAACAGAAGTGGTTTGCTTACACTACTCTTCTCCGGAGAAGTACCGGAGGATTCTGATTTAATTGGATCCATGATGCTATTCTAACACTGCTCCCACGGTAATTGACGATATCTCCATCCACCCACGCTACTTCGTTGGTGTTTTTCGTTGAGCTCCCCCTCGAACCCCTCATCAATATTATAAATTTCAGTAAACCCATCTTCAACCAGCCGCTTGCCCGCTTCCAGAGAACGCTTACCACTACGGCAGATCAGAATCACCGGTGCGCTGTTAAAGGTGGAGCCCTCATGAACTCCACCCAGTAACAATTTGCGAATATCGGTCGTGAATTCCGGGTTGATCTCCCAATCCGGCTCATCAATCCATGGAATATGGACCGCCCCCACGGGGTGCCCGACAAAAAGAAATTCCATGCTGGAACGTACATCAACCAGCAGAATACGTGGATTATCCTGTACCATCTGCCATGCTTCGGCTGGTGTGACTGATTTGATCTCATTTGAAGTCATTGTCTCCCCCTTGAACGGCAAGCGCCGTATATTTTGATCAGATGCCTAATATTAATTGAGTTTTCTCAAAGAGTAAAAAAAGCGTGCAAAACCGACTCCATCATAAACCTCCAAAATCACTATTGCGTCAAGTAGGTCGAGCCATTGCTGACCATGAGATGATCCATGAAGGGGACCGACTGATGCTCGGTCTCTCAGGCGGAAAAGATTCTCTCTCACTACTACACATCCTGCTTCATCTACAGCGTCATGCTCCCATCCACTTTGAGATTGCTGCGATCACGGTTGATCCACAGATGGAGACCTTTAAACCGGCTGTGCTGCGGGAATATATGGCTTCACTGGGGGTCACCTGGTTTATGGTGGAGCAACCCATTATGGCACAGGCTGAAAATCATATGAAAGGGGACTCTTACTGCTCCTGGTGTGCGCGAATGAAACGGGGGGTGATGTACACCACCCTGCGCAGAGAGGGTTACAACGTTTTGGCGCTGGCGCAACATCTGGATGATCTGGCTGAGAGCTTTCTGATGTCAGCCTTTCATGAGGGGCGGCTCAACACCATGAAGGCCCACTACACCATTGCAGCAGAAGACCTTCGGGTGATACGACCTCTGGTCTATGCACGGGAGCGCCAACTGGCTGACTTTGCGGTTGAAGCAGACCTGCCCGTTGTGGCTGAGAACTGCCCAGCCTGCTATACCAAACCGACGCAACGCGCACACATGAAGGCACTACTGGCCCAAGAGGAACAGACCACTCCTCACCTATTCAAAACGCTGCTTTCAACCATGAAACCACTGCTGGAACGAAACTCAGCCTGAGAAGCTTAAGGAACCCGTTTGCTGATCACTCTGCAGAATCCTGTATCAGTGCCAACATCTGATCAACCGAGAGCTTACCGCTCTGATCACTTCCTTCCAGTAGCTGATCAGCAAGGTCACGTTTATGCTGATGGAGATCAACAATTTTCTCTTCAATCGTACCCTTTACCACCAACCGGTAGATGGTAACCGGTCGGGTCTGCCCCATCCGATGGGCACGATCAGAGGCTTGATCTTCAACCGCCGGGTTCCACCAGGGGTCCATGTGAATCACATAGTCCGCTGCCGTCAGGTTGAGACCTGAGCCACCCGCTTTAAGGCTAATCAGAAACAGCTCCCCCTCCCCCCCCTGGAAGGCATCCACTGCCTGTTTTCGCTTGCCAACCGGGGTAGAGCCATCGAGATACTGGTAACCAATTCCCCGGTTATCCAGGTATTCACGAATCAGGCTGAGGTGGCTGACAAACTGGCTGAAGACCAGAGCACGATGACCGTTTTCCAATAGTTCCTCCACCACTTCAGCAAAAACACGATGCTTGGCACTGGTGATGGCAGATTCAGAATCGATCAACCTGGGGTGACAGCAGGCCTGACGCAAGCGGGTAATCTCCGCCAAAATCTGTAAATGTTGTGGCCCGCCGGATGCACCTTGTCGCAACATATTGATGCGCTCGACCGAGCGTTGGCGCAGCGCCTCCATAAATACCGCCTCCTCTTCACGCATCTCCACATGCAGGGTGATTTCGGTACGCGGTGGTAACTCGGAGAGTACATCACGTTTCAATCTACGCAGAATAAAGGGGGCAATCAGACTCTTTAACTGCTGTCGCGCATCCTCACTTTTATCCACTTCAATCGGACGTGCGAAGCGTTGATTAAAGCGCTCCAGTGAACCCAGCAGCCCCGGATTGATAAAACGGAACAGATTCCATAACTCTCCCAGATGGTTCTCGATAGGGGTACCGGTAGTAACTACCCGAAAGTTGCCCTGCAGCCCCATCACCGTTTTTGAGCGTTTGGTCGCTGCATTTTTTATTGCCTGTGCCTCATCAACCACCACCGTCTGCCACTCTATCGATTGTAGTAGTTTGGCTTCACGCTGTAACAGACCATAACTACAGATCACCAGATCATAGGGGGCCAGCTGTTCAATTAATACCGTACGCTCCCCGCCGCTGTACTCACCAAAAATCAGCGGGCGCAAGGTCGGGGCAAAACGGCTGGCCTCCTCACTCCAGTTCATACAGACCGAGGTTGGAGCCAACACCAATGTTGGCCCTTGTGCACTGCGTGACAGCGCTATACTCAACGCCTGTAGTGTTTTTCCCAGCCCCATGTCATCGGCAAGACAGGCACCTGCACCCCAGTGGGCAAGACGCGCCATCCATTGGTAACCCTGGAACTGGTAGTCACGCAGATCGGCCTCTAATGTTTTTGGCAGCTCAGGCTCAAGATGGTATGCCTCTTCGATCTTCTCCCGTTGCTCCTCCCAACTGTGATTGGCCTGAAACTCCATCCCTTCCAGCGCCTCTTCCATCGCCGATAGGGCCAATGGATGCACCTTTCCCTCTTCCCCCCCAAAACTTCTCAACATCTCCAGCCGCTTCTGCAGCTCTCGGCTCAGCGCAAGAATTTCACCATCTTCCATCTTCAGAAAGCGTCCATTGGTGTGCTCCATCATCCCCCAAAGCTCTTTGAGCGCAACCACCTGCGTCTGACTCACCTGCAACGTACCTTCCAGCGCAAACCACTCACGGCTCTCCTGCACCCCAACCCGCATCTGCCCCAGGTTAATCTCACTCATTCTCGGGATCTTGGCACCACGCGGCCAATCCAACAGTACCTCTTCATCGGAAAGACTACGCAGGTAGAAGAGCATTTCGAGCGCCTCTTGCGGATCCTCCACCACGCGCTCATCCAGCAGATTATCCTCTTCTACCCCGATAAAGAGTTCCGGTACGATTGACTCGATACCATTCACAATCTCCATCGCACGATGCTGCTCCTGCTGCAGGCTGCGGTGTGCCTGTACCTGTTTTCCATCCACCACGCCAAAAACAACACTGCCCCCCTTGCCGGGATAGAAGCGTGGTCCTGAGGGTCCCAATGGAGCCACCCAAAAACTGAAACGAATTCCATCAGACTCTGGCAAAAGGTGAATATGAGGAATGGTCTCCCCTTGTAGCTGTTTGACCCCCTCGGCAGCACCTCCAATCGCCGAATGTATGGTCAGTAGTGGAGCAATTGCCGTTATGCTCTCCAGTAGCCGCTGCTTGGCAGCCATTGGAATGGTGACCCCAGCTTGCCCCAAAATCTGCGCAACCCTCAAGTGTGGCGGTTCAAAACGGGAAATCACCAGACGACGCCCACCCTCCCAATGAGAACCAATCGAGCCATAACTCCCACTATCCTGCTGTGGAGGATAGGGGGTCAGTTGTACTCTGAGAGACTCTCCCAGCTCAACTTCGACCACCTCCAGCGCTGGCTCCTGCTGCACCACATCGACAGATATCGCACTCTTGTTGTCCAGCTCTACAGCAGGATGGTTGATCAGCTCCCAGAGAGCCCGTTCCAGATTGAGCTCATGAACCAGCTTACGCTGATAACTACTGCCGGAGTAACTCTGTCGTTCACTGATGGTATTACAGATACGATGGTCTTGATCACTCAAATAGGGATACTGATCGCGCTCTTCATGGAGCTTCTTCAGTGCGATTGAACGACCTCGGCTCCAGCCTCCACTCTTGCCCAGTTTCTGCTCTCTGGGATGGAGCAGCGGCAATCCGCGCTCCTGCTTTTCAATACGCCACGCCAGCCGTTTGACCTCTTGCTCTTGCGGTGCCACCTCCTGCTGCTGTGCCATACCTGAAATGGCATCCAGCACCATCTCCCATCTCTGTTTAGGGCGAATCAGGCTGGCCCAACCCTTCAATTCTGTTGATTGCAGACCACTCTCTGTCTCTTGAATCTGCTGTTGTAATTGATCAAACTGTTGACGATAGAGTCCGATGCCCACCTCATCTGCTCGAGCCAGGTACTGCTGTAACGACTCCAACAGCTCCACACTCAAGGTTTCACCGGTCCAAAAACGGGCAATGGCCTGAATCAACTGATCCCATGCGGAGTGGATACGCCCCCGTTGCAGTAGCGCACACTGCTTGACCTCGATCTCCCCCATCAATAGCTGCGCAACCTCTTTCATCATTGCCACTGAGAGTGTAAAGGTATCATCCAACAGTGATCCCAGTTCTGACTCCAGCATGTTCGCATGTTGATCAGCCAGCACCACCACACGCTGTAGTGATGCAAAATCACCCGCCCTCAGATAGAGCATTTGTAAAAATAGCGGACCCGGCCCATCCACCAGTACCTCTTGCTCTTGAGTGGGTTCCAGCAGAGTCTGTGCAGTATCATATTCCCCCCGGACCATGGCACACCAGCCACGCAACTGATTGCTGCGGGGATCATCCAGCCCCTCCAACAGAGCCAGAGCCTCAGCTGCCTCCCCCCGATAGATGCGAAACAGTGCAGCCGTGTGTGCGACCGCAATCTGCTCTCCACTACTGGGTTCAACCTGGTTAACCCAAAAATCCCATAACAGCGGTGTTCCATCCACCTCCAACAGATCTGTACGGATCGCCCCCACCAAGGCATGGTAGTGGAGCCAATCGGGGAGTCTTTGCAACCACTGCTGCTGTACCGGAAAATAACAGAAGTTGGTAATCACCTCCTCTTTGTCTGCCGTAAGCAGCCCCTGCCAGGGATCGCTTTGATCCAGATCCAACCACCTCTTGAGGTACTCCATATCCCCGCGATAGAAGGCAAGGCGCAGTGGACGCATCTCCGGGTCAACACCAGCGGCCCAATAACCGGCACTGATCTGGCGGTTGATCACACGGGTCACCTCCTCTACCAAGCCGTCCAATACCAGCTGTCGAGAAAGCAGGTCGACTAAAAATCGACTGCAGCGCAGACGCTCTCCATCATCGGTGATCCACTCCTGCTCCTCCCACTTTCTACGCCATTGTGGCAGCATTTTTTTATAACGTGAGGCCAGGGGCGTCTCATCTGTGCTTTTCCACTGTAGTAGGGCCAGCAGCCGCTCCAGGGTTGCTGAAGGCAGAGGTAAATCTGCCAGTGACAGCACCTGCAACACACGCTGCTCATCTGCTGAACAGTCACTCTCAAAGGCGCTGTAATAGCTCTCGAATCCAGGCCAATGTGGCTGGTTATCACTACTGTTTGTATTCATTGACAGGTTCTGCTGAGGGGTTAAACCTCGGCCAGATCTCCCCGCTTCTCTAACCAGCTCTTACGATCAGAAGCACGTTTTTTCGCCAGCAGCATATCCATAATCGAGTGGCTATCATCTCCTGATTCGATGGTCAGTTGCACCAAACGTCGGGTCTCTGATGCCATGGTGGTCTCTCTCAGCTGTAACGGGTTCATCTCACCCAGCCCTTTGAAACGCTGTACGTTAACTTTACCTCGCTTTTTCTCGGCGGTAATTCGATCCAAAATCCCCTGTTTCTCGGCATCATCCAGGGCGTAATAGACCTCTTTCCCTACATCAATACGATAGAGAGGCGGCATCGCCACATAGACATGCCCCGCCATCACCAGGTTTGGGAAATGGCGCAAGAAGAGTGCGCAGAGCAGTGTAGCGATATGAAGTCCATCTGAATCTGCATCCGCAAGAATACAAATTTTTCCATAACGTAGTCCACCAAGTTCACTGCTCCCCGGCTCCATCCCCAAGGCTACCGAGATATCATGCACCTCTTGAGAAGCGAGCACCTGCATCGGGTCAACTTCCCAGGTATTCAAAATCTTGCCACGTAGCGGCATAATCGCCTGAAATTCACGGTCACGCGCCTGTTTGGCGGAACCGCCTGCTGAATCACCCTCTACCAGAAACAGCTCCCCCTGCATGGGGTCTGCTGTAGAGCAGTCTGCCAATTTACCTGGCAAGGCTGGCCCACTGGTAATCTTTTTGCGCACCACTTTTTTACGGCTGCGCATCCGGCTCTGTGCATTATTGATCGCCAACTCGGCAATCTGCTCACCCAGGGCAGGGTGCTCATTCAGCCAGAGGCTAAAGGCATCTTTAACTACCCCGGAGACAAAGGCGGCCACCTCTCTGGAGGAGAGACGCTCTTTAGTCTGCCCGGCAAATTGTGGATCTGCCATCTTGACTGAAAGGATGTAACTCACCCGTTCCCACACGTCTTCTGGCGTCAGCTTGACTCCCCGTGGTAACAAATTACGAAATTCGCAAAATTCACGCACCCCTTCCGTTAATCCTGCTCGCAAGCCATTTACATGAGTCCCTCCCTGTGGGGTTGGTACCAGATTCACATAACTCTCATTGACCGATTCGCCCCCCTCCGGTAACCAGGCCACGGCCCACTCTGCCCCCTCATGTTCACTGTTACTGACCCCCATAAAGGGCTCTTCTTCCGGCACAGAGGGCAGATCCCCGATCTGGCTCATCAAATACTGCTTGAGACCATCCTCATAGTGCCAATCATCTTCTTCACCACTCGCCTCATCTTTAAGGATGATACGCAGCCCAGGCTGCAGCACCGCCTTGGCACGCATCAGATGACGTAGTTTAGGTAGTGAAATCTTAGGGGAGTCAAAATACGAGACATCGGGCCAGAAGCGGATGGTAGTGCCGGTATTACGCTTTCCTACCGTACCGATCTGTTCCAGGTCACTGCGCTTTTCACCATTGGCGAAGGCCATATTCATCTCTCGACCATCACGGCGTACCCACACCTCCAGATTTTTAGAGAGTGCATTGACTACCGAGACCCCAACACCATGAAGGCCTCCGGAGAACTGGTAGTTGTTACCGGAGAATTTGCCGCCTGCATGGAGACGGGTGAGGATCACCTCGATACCGGGCACCCCCTCTTCAGGGTGTATATCCGTGGGCATGCCCCGCCCATTGTCCTCAACTGAAACAGAACCATCTTTGTGGATCATTACCTGAATACGGTCGGCGTGACCTGCCATCGCCTCATCGACGCTATTATCCAGCACCTCCTGAATCAGATGGTTCGGACGGGTGGTATCAGTGTACATCCCTGGACGTTTGCGGACCGGGTCCAGACCGGAGAGTACCTCAATCGCTGAGGCGTCGTAGTTAGACATAGCTTTTTTTAGTTCTTAACGGTTATATTTAATTTGATCAATAATCTCTGCAACACTCTTCGGGCTATCCGTAATTCGGTCACAGACCATGCCTTTCAAGAGTGCCTTGCGGAAGAAGTCGCCCCCTTTAATGGCCTTCCATGTTGCACTCTCATTGAGCATAAATTCACCATTCACTCCGAAGGCATAGTTTTTGTACTCTCTGACTGTGCAGCGCAACCCGTCATAAAACACGTTGGTCGCCCCACTACGTGTCTGGATTGCCACTGAATAACGGACCACATAATCATCCGCAATGGAGAGAGACCGAGTATCGAGGAAGTACTGATGGTGTTGTGTAGCCGGGTTGTCCACTGTGAACTCTAACAAGTTCTCTTGTTGTGGATAGGGCGGAATGGTCACTTCAGCCTCCTTCCAGGCCTCTCCCTCTTCAAACCATTCATTCTTGCCACTGTTATCCCACCACTCTCCAGCGGCATATGCCGTGATTGGTAGGCAGATAAATATCAATAGAGTCGGTATAATCGTCTGCTTCATCTGCATATTATCTATTGAATTCGATCTTAAACCCACCTTAATTAGCTAGAAAAATGGCCCCACGTAAAAAAACTGCTGTTAAAAATGAGAACACTCCATTTAACTTTGAGAAGACCCTCAATGAGTTAGAGCAACTTGTGTCCTTAATGGAAGGTGGTGAATTACCGCTTGAGGAGTCTCTAAAAAAGTTTGAACAGGGCATCCAGCTAATTCGAGGCTGCCAGGTTGCATTAACCGAAGCTGAACAGAAAGTGGAGATCTTGACCCAGCAAGGGTTAAAACCTTTCGACGCCGCATGAACGACCACTTTCAACAATGGCAACAGCGTGTCGAAGCCACCATCAAAAGATCTCTTCCTACTGTAGAAACTCACCCCGAGCGACTTCATCAGGCAATGCATTATGCACTGTTTAATGGCGGTAAACGAATCCGTCCAATGATTACCTACGCTACCGCAGAGTTGTTGGGCATCGAGCTAGAGCAGGTCGACCCCGCTGCTGCTGCCATTGAGATGATTCACGCCTACTCACTGATCCATGATGATCTACCTGCCATGGATGATGACGCACTGCGCCGGGGCCAACCCACATGCCATATGGCATTCGATGAGGCCACCGCCATCCTGGCAGGCGATGCACTACAAACAGCTGCATTTGAGACTCTGGTGATGACAGATGCCTCCAGTGAAATTCGTCTGGGGTGGATACAACAGCTGGCCTTCGCCAGTGGTGCTGCAGGCATGGTTGGTGGACAGATGATCGATCTGGAGTCTGAACAAAAGCACGTTGATGCCGATTCACTGCGGATGATGCATAACAAGAAGACCGGGGCACTGATTCAGGCCTCTGTCCTGATGGGTGCGACACCCGCCCAGCCAGGCTCTGATACTCTGGATAATCTACAACGATATGCAGAAACCATCGGTCTCGCCTTTCAGGTACAAGATGACATCCTCGACGTTGAAGGAGAGAGCGCTATCATTGGCAAGCCACAAGGGTCTGATCAACAGCAGGGGAAAAGTACATTTGTCAGCCTGTTCGGTGTTGATGGGGCAAAGCGGCAGCTCAGCACACTCTACCAGCAGTCGATGGATAGCCTCTCTGCACTCAATGGCGGTACAAGCCAGCTTGCCGAAATCACACACTATGTGATTCAGAGAGACCACTGAGAACCATGGATAAGCCCACTCCACTGACCCCTCTTCTGGATCAGACCTCCAGCCCTCAGCTACTGCGCCAACTCAACTCTTCTGAATTACCGGAGCTTGCTCAACAACTTCGTGATTTCATGATTCACTCGGTTGAGAAGACCGGGGGGCATCTCGCCTCCAGCCTTGGCGTGGTGGAGTTGTCCATTGCACTTCACTATATCTATAACACCCCAGAGGACCGCCTGGTATGGGATGTCGGACACCAGTGTTATCCACACAAGATTCTGACCGGACGTAAAGAGGCGATGACCACCCTGCGTCAGCAAGGGGGTATCTCCGGTTTTACCAAAAGAGGCGAGAGTCCATACGACCCTTTTGGTGCCGGTCACTCCAGCACCTCGATCAGCGCTGCACTGGGGATGGCAATCGCCTCTAAACAGGCCTCTAACAATCGCCAGACGGTTGCAGTCATCGGTGATGGCGCTTTAACCGGTGGAATGGCCTTTGAGGCACTCAACCATGCCGGTGAATCCAATGCTGACCTGTTGGTCGTGCTCAACGATAATGATATGTCGATCTCAGAAAATGTGGGGGGCCTCTCCCGTTATCTGGGGCGAATACTCACCAGCTCTACCTATAGCCAGATGCGGGAGACCAGTAAAAAGGTGCTGAGCCACCTACCCGGAGCGTGGGATCTGGCGCGTAAAACCGAAGAGCACATGAAGGGGATGGTGGTGCCTGGAACACTCTTTGAGGAGTTAGGGTTCAACTATGCAGGCCCTGTCGACGGCCATGATCTTCCCGCTCTGGTACGTGCATTACGTACTCTGCATACCTTGAAAGGGCCACGGTTTCTCCACATTATCACCCAGAAAGGGCGGGGCTATACCCCTGCAGAACAGGACCCCCTGAAATATCACGGTATAGGTCGTATCGAGCCTGCACTGAAAGTTAACCAACAACCTGACTCTAAGAATACTGTCACCTATACAGAAATCTTTGGTGAGTGGCTCTGCAACAGCGTTGAGAAATATCCACAACTGATCGCCATTACCCCGGCGATGATGAGTGGCTCTGGAATGGTGAAATTTGCCAAACAGTATCCTGACCACTTTATTGATGTCGGC
Organism: Gammaproteobacteria bacterium; assembly: GCA_013349825.1. GTDB lineage: Bacteria > Pseudomonadota > Gammaproteobacteria > Thiopontia. The sequence goes on from DUYW01000001.1 coordinate 25,909, forward strand.
ATTGCAGAGCAACATGCCGTAACCCTGGCTGCAGGGCTTGCAACAGAGAACCGACACCCCATTGTTGCCGTCTACTCCACCTTTCTACAGCGTGGATACGATCAGTTGATCCATGATGTGGCACTACAAAACCTGCCCGTACTGTTTGCCATTGACCGTGCAGGGTTGGTTGGTGCAGACGGCGCAACCCATACCGGTGCATTTGATATCAGCTTTCTGCGTATTATTCCCAATATGGTGGTAATGACCCCTTCCAGTGGAGCAGAGTGTCAACAGATGCTTGACTGTGCGCTAGAACATCCTGGACCCGCTGCTATCCGCTACCCCCGAGCCACTACACCCGCTATTGCAGAGAAGCTTAATACTATTGACCCGATTAAACTGGGTAGAGGCGTGGTGTGTCGCTCAGGAGAAAGCACTGCTCTGCTGGTCTTTGGACCTCTGCTAGAACCCGCACTTATCGCTGCAGAGCAGATCAATGCCACTGTGGTCGATATGCGCTTTGTGGCTCCACTGGATCAGCAGCTTCTACTGCAGATCGCCCAGTCTCACCAACATCTGATAACCATTGAAGAGAATGTGGTTGCGGGAGGTGCCGGTAGTGGTGTTAATGAATTTCTGTTATCCAACCAGATCCAGTGCCCCATCCTTAACCTTGGCTTACCAAATCACTTTGTTGAGCAGGGAGAAAGAGATACACTACTGCGTTTATATCGGCTGGACAGTGATGGTATACTTGACTCTATTAGTCGGTTTCTATCGACTGAACAGCGATAGCCCAGACCGAGAACAGTCTTGCAGCAAGGAACATTTAACTGACCGAAATGGCCGGCCAATTTACATTACGAACCATCAGCGACTTTGCCGCTGCCCATAGCCTGCGAGAATACCCAGGGGACTGTCAGCGCCTGCATGGTCATAACTGGAAAGTTGAAGTTGAGATCTCAGCCAGCGAGCTGGATGCTCTCGGTATGGTGGTCGACTTCAAAGAGATCAAAAAGGTGACTCGTGAAGCCACTGACCGACTCGACCACCGTTACTTGAATGAGCTAGAGCCTTTTAACCAAATCAACCCAACGGCAGAGAACATTGCCCGCACCCTCTACCAGCAGATTTCTGCTGGCCTGAATAGTGAGCGGGTCCATGTGGATGCAGTCACCGTATGGGAAACCGAGCGTGCCTCAGCACGCTATTGTGAATAACCAATAAAGAGAGAGTTTCCATGAGCGATAACAGCATGGTTGATGTACAGAGCAGCACTGATACCCGTCAGATCCCCATCGACAAAGTGGGCATCAAGGATATCCGTCACCCGGTAGTCATCAAGGATCGCACCGGCAAGGAGCAGCACACCGTTGCCAACTTCAATATGTATGTCAGCCTTCCCCAGCATTTCAAAGGGACCCATATGTCCCGCTTTGTACGCATCCTCAACCAGCATGACTATGAGATTACCACCGATAGCTTCAAAGCGATGCTCAGTGAAATGGTAGAGACACTGGAGGCTATGACAGGCCATATTGAGATGTCTTTCCCTTTCTTCGTCAACAAGAAGGCTCCTATCAGCGGGATCAAGAGCCTGATCGACTATCAGGTCACCTTTATCGGTGAGATCGTTGATGGTGAACCGGTCATCAATGTAAAGGTGCTGGTACCCGCCACCAGCCTCTGCCCCTGCTCCAAAGAGATCTCTGACTACGGTGCCCACAACCAGCGTTCACACATCACCGTTAATGCCTGCACGAAAGGCTTTATCTGGATTGAGGACATCATCGATCTTGTCGAGCAAGAGGCCTCTTGCGAGTTGTTTGGTCTTCTCAAGCGTCCCGATGAAAAATATGTAACAGAACGCGCCTATGACAACCCAAAATTTGTGGAAGACCTGGTACGTGATGTTGCCAACCGCCTTAACAACGATAACCGCATTATCTCCTATATTCTGGAGGCAGAGAACTTCGAATCAATTCACAACCACTCTGCCTACGCACTAATCGAGAAGACAAAATAACCATACAAAGGCCGTAGAGAGTGGTCATTACAGATCCGGAAGATTGGGAAACAGCCCCACTCTTGCAGTACCCTCATAGTGCATAAACCTACACTCAAGGAGCACACACCAAGGTGATTCACTACACAGTATCTACTGCAACTCAAGGGCACTACTTTGATATCTGCTGCACCATTGCCTACCCTGACCCTGAAGGACAGCAGCTCTCATTACCGGCATGGATTCCCGGTAGCTATATGATTCGGGATTTTTCCAAAAACATACTTTCAGTGACAGCAACCTCTGCCGGCAGAGAGGTCATTCTGGTTAAACTGGATAAACAGTTATGGCGTGCGATGCCCTGTAGCGGACCACTACAGATTGAGTATCGTGTCTATGCCAAAGACCTCTCTGTGCGTACCGCCTACCTAGATGAGCAACACGGTTTTTTTAATGGTACCAGCCTTTTCCTCTCCGTTGATGGACAAGAGCAGCAACCGCACCAACTCACGTTGATTCAAGCAGCTTCAAACCCAGACTGGAGTGTTGCCACAACTCTGCCGCCTCAGCAGACCGATGAAAATGGCTGGGGCCTCTATCAGTGCCAAAACTATGATGCACTGATCGACCACCCTGTTGAGATGGGCCCTTTCGAATGGGTCAATTTTGAAGTCTATGGGGTACCACACGCCATTGTATTAACCGGCGGAAAACAGGTTGATACTCAACGTCTGGTCAAAGATCTCACTAAAATCTGTAGACACCACACCCGCTTCTTTGGTGACAGTGAGCCGCCTGTCGACCAGTACCTCTTCCTCACCACTGTGGTGGAACAGAGCTATGGAGGTCTGGAACATCGTGACTGTTGCGCACTGATCTGTGCTCCGGAGGATCTGCCCCGTATTGGAGAAGTCGAAGTCAGCGATGGCTACCGAAAGTTTCTGGGACTCTGTAGCCATGAGTATTTCCATCTCTGGAACATCAAACGTATTCGTCCCGAATCCTTCACCCCCTACCAACTGGATGAGGAGTCCTATACCCGCCAGCTCTGGGCCTTTGAGGGGATCACCTCTTATTATGACGACCTCGCTCTGGTGCAGTGTGGAATCATCCCTGAAGAGAGCTATCTGGAGCTGCTGGGGCAGACGCTGACACGGCTACAACGCAGCCGGGGACAACTGGTTCAATCTGTGACTGACTCCAGTCTGGATGCCTGGACCAAATTCTATAAACAAGATGAAAATGCCAACAATGCGGTCATCAGCTACTATGTCAAAGGGGCTGTAATCGCCTTGATGGTTGATCTCTACCTGCGAGAGAAGAGCCACGGCGATATCTCCCTGAGGATGGTGATGCAACTACTCTGGGAGGTCTATGGAAAAACACAGTGTGGTGTGCCCGAAACAACCATTGAACAGCTCTGCCACCAGGTTGCTGACTGCGAAATTCCATTTTTGGATGATGCCCTCTATGCGACAAAACCGCTAGAGCTTGGCCCCATTCTGGAGAAGGTGGGCATCCGTTATCGGCTCCGTCCTACAACCTCAAACCGTGATTCCGGGGGCTGCTGGATTGAAAAACAGCCAATCAGTTGGCTTGGCCTGCTCTATAAAGAGCAGACTAATTCAATCAAGGTTACCCATGTTTCTGATAACAGCCCTGCCCAACAGGCCCATATCGCCACAGGTGATCACATTATTGCCTTAAATCAATTACAGGCCAAACCAGAACGGGTACAAAGTATCCTCAATCAACAGTTACCCGGTAGCGAACTCCATCTCCACCTCTTCCGTCGTGGAGAGCTGTTGGAGAAGACCGTAATTTTAGCAACACCACCGGAAGATACCGTTGTACTGGAAAAAGTGGATCAGCCTTCCTCTACACAAACCACACTGCAACAGCAGTGGTTAGGAAGCTTCTGATCTCTGTTTTGTAAGCTGTTTTAAACGGAGAGAGACCGTGATACTTAATATTGAACAACCCTCTGATGCTCCACCTCCGTTCGCCCTGTTTCAACTTGGCTTTCGACCCTTTTTTCTGGGTGCGGCACTCTATAGTGTAATCGCTGTTCTATTCTGGACACTGGCCTACAGTTTTCAGTGGTCTCCAAGCGCAATCCAACAATGGGGAAACCCGTTCTGGTGGCATGGTCATGAAATGATCTTCGGTTATGGAATGGCAGTTGTGGCCGGTTTTCTGCTGACTGCCAGCATGAACTGGACCGGAGTTCAGACTATCCGCTTTACACCGCTGACTCTGCTCTTCGCAAGCTGGCTACTTGCCCGCCTTCTACCCTGGATACCTGGAGCAACACTCTCCATGGTAGCTCTATTTGATCTACTCTTCCTGTTGGCACTCACGGCTGCAGTCACTCATCCACTCTATAAGGCACGTCAATGGGATCAAGTACGGATTTTCACCTCAAAATTGAGCCTTGTTTTTGTCTGTAACCTCACCTTCTATCTCGGGATGTTCAACTACATTGAGGGGGGAGAACGAATCGGTCTCTACGGAGCAACCTATCTTATTCTGGCACTGATCCTCACCCTGGGTCGCCGTGTCTTCCCCTTCTTTATTGAAAAAGGGGTCAACCATGACGGCAGTGGCTCCTCCATCACACTCAAAAACTCCAAACTACTCGACCTCTCCAGTCTTACCCTATTTCTGCTATTTGCCCTGGCCGATCTATTTATCTCTCAAACACAGGTGATTGGGGGGTTGGCATTGGCACTTGTGGTCATACACAGTATTCGTTTCTACAACTGGTACACCCCGCATATCTGGAAAAAACCACTGCTCTGGGTTTTAATGGTGGGCTACGGTTGGATGATTATCGGCTTTCTGCTCAAGGCATTGGCAACTGCAGGGTTCGTCTCCCCTTACCTCGCTCTTCACGCCTTCACCTACGGCGCAGTCGGGACCGTTACCATCGGCATGATGGCCCGGGTATCTCTGGGCCATACAGGGCGAAGTGTCTTCAATCCACCAAAGGGGCTCAATCTGATTTTTGGACTACTGACCGCAGGGGCCTTTGTACGCATACTGCTGCCACTACTGTACCCACAACAGTCTATAAATTGGATGTTACTCTCACAACTGCTGTGGACAGCCACCTTCTCACTCTTTGCATGGCACTATGCGACCATGCTGATTCGGCCCCGAATTGATGGTCGCCCCGGGTAATTTGAACCATTACAGTATTGTGCTGAATAGTTGCTCTACAACTTACCCTGCTGCCTGCTCAATCAATTCATATGTCATCTGATAGCATTCGCGGCACAGTTCTTTGAATAGGTCATAATCACTATTCACTGCGTTGCAGTGCGGTACGCACGATATACTGGATAGCGCCCCTTTGTCATCCGGACAACTCTATGACAGATACGGACATTTTAATATTAATATGTCCGTTCTGTTGGCTGCATTCCCACAACTAGGGCTGCCCGAGGATCTATCAAAAGTGCTGATAACCCCGGCTGGCAGGACTCCAGTCACCACTCCATTTCAACTGGTTTCCCTTCTCGACCTCCCCCACTACCGTGATGGGCACCGCAATCTCTTCCAGCTCTCGGCAGAGTAGTGGGTACGCCTCTTGAGGCAGGGTAAAACAGAGCTGATATTCATCTCCGGCAACCAAAGCAAAGTTCAATTGCTGCTCTACACTCAGTTCAGCCAGTGCCGGATGGAAGGGAATAGACTCTAGGTCAAGTTTCGCACCCACTCCGCTTCGCTGCAGTATGTGCTCTAAATCTGCCAACAAACCATCCGAAACATCAACCATCGCTGAGGCATAACCCCGCAGTCGCAACCCTGCTTCGACACAAGGCATAGGACGCTCTAGGTGGTGACGAATGTTCGCTGCTTCTTGACCTTGCTGCAATTGCTGTAGAGCATAGCCTGCAGCCCCTAGCCGGTTGGTTACACAGATCAGATCTCCAGCTTGTGCACCATCACGACGGATGGCTTTTCCGACAGGCACAACGCCATGCGCCTGCAGTGTCAGCGTTAACGGGCCACGAGTGGTATCTCCACCCACCAGGTCAATCTGATAGTGTGATGCCAGTGCAAACAGCCCCTCTGCAAACTGCTGTAGCCATATTGAATCATTTTCTGGCAGTGTCAGTGCCAATGTTACCCATCTAGGCTCGGCCCCCATTGCCGCAAGATCGCTCAGATTCACTGCCAATAATTTATGGCCCAGGGCCTTCGGATCTACATCCTTGAGAAAATGAACCCCTTCAACCATCGTGTCGACAGAGACCACCAACTGTTCTCCTGGCAGCAGCTGCAGCAGTGCTGCATCATCTCCAATCCCCAACAGGGTCTCTGCGTGGTAGTGCTCCCTTTTCGAGAAGTAATCCTGAATCAGCGAGAATTCAGTTACGGCTTTTGCTCTGCTTTTTCTGCTTCTCATGGGCAGCAAACTCCAGGGTACGCACCTCTCGTGCGACTTTATCCAGTGCTGCATTGATAAACTGGTGACTTTTTGCGGAGCCAAAAGTTTTTGAGAGGTTAATATATTCATTGAGCACCACTCGATAGGGGGTCTCGGGCAGATAGAGCAGCTCATACCCCCCTAAACGCAAGAGCGCTTTCTCCACTGGATCGACCTGCTCAATCTCACGACTCAGATAAGGTGAAAGCTTCTGATCTACTGAGATAACCTCATCAATCAATCCACTGACCAGGTGCTCAAACAGCCCTTGATCTGCTTTATCCAGTATCCCCTCTTCATGAAACTGGCTAACAATCTCTGAAGCAGGCTGTGCCGAGATCGACCACTGATATAGTGCCTGTACTGCCGCACGGCGAGATCTGGAACGCTCTTTACTCATCGTAATGTCGGTATCCGTTATAGCTGCTTGAGCAGATTAACCATCTCAATTGCAGACATCGCCGCTTCAGCACCCTTGTTACCAGCCTTGGTGCCTGAACGTTCAATGGCTTGCTCAATAGTATCCACAGTCAACAGCCCGAAGGTAATGGGTACGCTGCTATCCAGCGAAACGGCTGCCAACCCTTTGGTCGCCTCTCCTGCAACAAAGTCAAAATGTGGTGTACCACCACGGATTACTGCACCAATGGCGATAATGGCATCGTAGTTTCCTTCCGCCATACGCTGCGCTGCAATCGGCATCTCAAAGGCTCCCGGAACACGGACCACATGGATATCTGTCACGTTCGCTCCATGACGAATCAGTGCGTCGATTGCACCATCCAGTAGGCTCTCAACAACAAAACTGTTAAAACGGGCAACTACAATGCCAAAACGCCCCCCCTCTACATTGAGATTAGCCTCTGTTACCTTTATATCACTGTTCATCACTTACTCCTCTCTTCTGCTGCTCTGTACACCCGATGGTGTCTGTTTATCAATATAGTGGAAACTCAGATCAATATGACACTGTCTCAGTCATCTCCAGACCAAACCCGGAGAGGGCATGCATCTTTCTGGGAGTTCCCAGTACACGCATTTTTCGTACTCCCAAATCTATGAGTATCTGTGCGCCCACACCAAAATCCCTCAACTCTCCTGAAGGCTGTTTTGTCTTTGGCTGCGCTGTGCCTGCCCGGTGGTTACGGATACGCTCCACCAGGTCGCTGCTATCGCCCTCTTTGCGCAGCAATAGCAACACGCCATTCTCCTCTTCTGCGATACGTCGCATATCACGATCCAGGGTACGCCCACACCCCTCTCCTTCAACGGAAAAGAGATCACAAAGGGTGTCCAACATATGAACACGTACCAAAATGGGCTGTTCAGGATCAATGACCCCCTTAACCAAAGCAAGATGTACCTCTCCATCAATGGATTCACGGTAGGCTTTGACATGGAAATCACCGTATTGAGTCTGGAGATCACTCTCCGCTTCTGCCTCAACGGTCTTCTCATTGCGAATCCGATACTCAATCAGGTCAGCTACAGTCCCCAGTTTCAGTCCATGCTGCTGTGCAAACACCTCCAAGTCGGGACGGCGGGCCATGGTGCCATCCTCATTCAGGATCTCTACAATCACTGATGAAGGCTCCACTCCTGCCATCCTCGCCAGATCACACCCTGCCTCGGTATGTCCAGCTCGGGTTAATACACCGCCGGGTTGTGCCATCAGTGGAAAAATATGCCCAGGCATCACAATATCTTCAGCTGTCGCATCTGCTGCGGTAGCCGCCTGTACAGTCACTGCGCGATCTGCTGCTGAGATACCGGTTGTGACCCCCTGTGCCGCCTCAATCGAAACGGTAAAGTTGGTACCATGCAGATCACTGTTGGTACCAGTGACCATTAACGGTAAATTGAGCTGCTCACAACGGTTTCGCGTCAATGTCAGGCAGATCAGACCACGACCATAACGTGCCATAAAATTGATATCTTCCGCGGTTGCCTTGGCGGATGCCATTATCAGATCACCCTCATTTTCGCGATCTTCATCATCCATCAATACCACCATCTTTCCCTGGCGAATATCTTCAATAATCTCTTCCGGACTATTCAGTTCCATCTTTTTTCTCTACTCCACGCTGACTCTGTCCAGTGATTCCATCACTGCCAATGAGTGCTCTATTTCATAAATCCATTTTCTGCCAGAAAATCAATACTGATCCCCTCAGCACCCGGTTCGGCTGCACGATCACCGAGCACCATTCGCTCCAGATAACGTGCAATCAAATCAACCTCAAGGTTTACTTGAGTACCCACCCTGAATTGATCCATGGTGGTCTCTTGCAGTGTATGAGGCACAATATTCAAATCAAACAATGCACCGTTCACACCATTCACTGTTAAACTAATTCCATTGACTGTTATTGAACCCTTTTCAGCAATATAGCGCGCCAGCTCATCCGGCGCCTTGATCTGAAAAAAGATCGAGCGTCCATCCTCTGAACGTTGCTGCACTTCACCAACCCCATCCACATGACCACTCACCAGATGGCCTCCCAGTCGCGTGGTTGGCGTTAACGCCTTTTCCAGATTGACGAGTGCCCCTACGGTTAATTGAGCGAAAGCAGTACGTGAGAGCGTCTCACCAGAGACGTCGGCCACAAAGCTGTTTCCAGGCAGTTCAACCGCGGTTAAACAGACCCCATTCACCGCAATGCTATCACCCAACTGCACGTCTCTCAGATCCAGCTTGCCGGTCTCAACCGTAAAACGTGCATCAGCCCCTTTGGGTTCGATACGCGCAATTTTACCGATAGATTCAATGATGCCTGTAAACATGGGGGGAGGATAGTACCATAGAGTGACTGATTTCAAGACCTCACACTGACCTATTCCATAGCAAATCGTCTAGGTGGCTGCCCGAGAATAGAAGTCGTAGCGAGGGGAAGCTGATTTGAGGCAGATTTTGTCATCATTTGAGGCGAATAGTTCTATTTAACGAAAAGGATGGGAAAATATGGCCAAATTCAGCTTTTCCGCAGCAGGCTCTCTATTCTTGGACAACCGCCTGGGATGCGCCATTTCCTCACAACCATAGCTAAAACATCTCCAGGCTACCGGCCCCCACCTTGCCCTGAGTGATCAGCAACTGCTCAAACTCGTTTGCTGGAACAGGTTTCGAAAAGTAGAAGCCCTGTAACTCCTCACACTGATGTTCACGTAAAAAATCTGCCTGAACCTTCGTCTCCACCCCCTCTGCAACCACATCAAACCCCATACTGTGGGCCATCGCAATCACGGCCTTTACCAAGGTCATATCATCTTTTGACGAAGGGATCTCTTTGATAAATTGCTGATCAATTTTGATGATATCGACCGGAAGGCGCTGAAGATAATTTAGGGTTGAATAGCCTGTACCAAAATCATCTACTGCAATCTGTATCCCCGCTGAACGGATTTTCTGCAGAGATCTTGCTGCCTGATCCAGGTTATCAATCGTTGTTGTCTCGGTAATCTCCAGCTTAAACCAGGGAGGGGAGATACCACTTTTTCGAATCACATCAATAAACCACTCTGCCAGAGTCTCCTCTTGCAGCTGAATTGCCGAGAAATTAACCGCAATTCGTACACCAGGAAAGCCTTTTCTAAGCCACTCCAGATGCTGTTCGATGGCCTGCTGCATGACCCACTCTCCGACCATACGAATCAACCCGTTCTGCTCCAATAACGGGATAAAACGGTCTGGCGGTATCGCTCCCAAAGTAGGATGGTGCCAGCGAAGTAGTACTTCACAGCCCACAATCTGTTTATTGATACTGTCTACCTGAGACTGATAGTAGAGTTCAAATTCATTATTCTGCAGTGCTGTGTAGATCGAGCTATTGAGTTCTAGGTCAAACTGGACCTGATCTTTCATCTCCAGCTCAAAGAAAGAGTAACTGTTATCACCTTGCTGACGCGCATACTCCAAAGCCGTTCCTGCACAACGCAACATCGATTCTGCACTGTCACAGTGGCGGGGGAAAAGTGAAATACCTACATTCAGCCCCAGAATCACCTCATCACCACTCAGTTCATAGGGTGCCTTAACCGCGTCAATCACACCAGCAACCACCTGCTCAACAAACTCTATATCATCATACTCATCACAAAGAACAGCAAAATGGTCCCCACCAACCCGGGCAATCAGGCGCTCTTTTGCAACAGAATGTTGAAGACGGGCCGTAACCTCTTTGAGAATAAAGTCACCCAAAAGATGACCATAGACATCATTAATGCGCTTGAAATTGGCCACATCCATAATCAGCAACGCCATCTGCTGACCTCTTAATGAGGCCTCTTTGACCATCTGAGCAAGATAGACCAGAAAAAACTGTCGATTGGGCAGGTCCGTTAAAATATCATAATTGGTGATCTCATAGAGCTCTCTCTGAGTCTTCTTATGGTCTGAAATTGCCCACTCCAGCTGCTGGATATTATTCTGCAATGAGCCATTGAGCGCCTGGATACGCAACTGCGCATTAATTTTTGCCTGTAGCAGAGAGGGGTTAAAGGGTCTGGAAATAAAGTCATCACCACCGGCATCCAGAGCTTGGGTAATCACCTTCTCATCATCCTCTGCCGAGATAAAGATAATGGGCACATAGGATTCACCCTGACTGGATTTGATCTGCCTCGCAGCCTCATACCCATCCATCAACGGCATATGGATATCCATCAGCACAAGGTCTGGTCCTACTTTCTGAAATAGCTGAACCGCCTCAAGGCCATTTTTTGCCTCAATCAATTCATAGCTCTCCTCTCCCAGAACGGCCTTAAGCTGTGCCCTGTTGATGCCGATATCTTCAACAACTAAAACTTTAATAACTTTCATTGAAAAACAGCTATCCAGATCCCCAACCCGGAAAATCTGTCTACGCTACTGTATTCACAATATAGTTTCACATTCATCGCTTAGCTCCTCCCCAAACATTTTATGCCCTCAGAGACTACATCCCCTTTCTCTCAAGTGCCAGAAAAAAATATGGCCCGTTACATCACTCACTGATCTCGGTCCAATTTACGAAAAGCGAGCGCCTCCGCAATATGGTCATGGCTGATCTCAACCTCTCCGGCCAGATCTGCAATAGTACGCGCAACCCGTACGATACGATGATAGCCACGACCTGAAAGCCCAAGACGATCAATTGCATGGCTTAAAAACTGTTTCAAACCATCATTCACTTGTGCATGTTGCTGTAACGCTTCTCCTTGTAGCTGGCTGTTCGCTTGTTGCTGACGCTGCTGTTGACGCTCTCGCGCCACTGCAACCCGTTGGCGCACCAACTCACTGCTCTCAGAGACCGTCTCTTGCAGTCCGGTCAACACTTCCGATGCAACTCGCGGCACCTCTACATGAAGGTCAATGCGATCCAGCAGCGGACCGGAAATACGACCATGATATCGTTTAATTTGATCTGGAGAACAGTGGCACTTCCCTGAACTGTCTCCATGAAAACCACAAGGGCATGGGTTCATCGCAGCAATCAATTGAAACTGTGCCGGAAATTCAGTCTGCGCAGCCGCTCGTGAAATAGTGATTTTTCCTGACTCAATGGGTTCTCGCAACACTTCCAAAACAGAGCGACTGAATTCAGGCAGTTCATCCAGAAACAGTACCCCCTGATGGGCCAGTGAAATCTCTCCGGGCCGGGGATGGCTACCACCTCCGACCAAAGCCACTCCAGAGGCTGTATGGTGTGGGGTTCGAAAAGGACGAACCCCCCAATGAGAGGGGTCAAAATGTGTCTGGTTGACTGAATAGATGGTGGCCGACTCTAATGCCTCCACCTCACTCATCGGTGGCAGGATTCCAGGAAGCGTTGATGAGAGTAGTGTTTTACCGGTTCCAGGCGGTCCAACCAGTAGTAGATGGTGTCCACCTGCAGCAGCAATTTCCAGTGCACGCCGAGCCATCTGTTGTCCCCGCACCTGAGAGAGATCTGTCGCCACACGCTGCTGCTGTCGTTGTGGTCGTCCAACCTGCAGCTCCAGTGGCTGCTGATGAAGCAGGTATGCAACCAACTGCTGAATACTCTCTACCGCTACAATTGAAAGCCCCTCTACATGACTGGCCTCTTCAGCGTTCTCTTTCGGCACAATCAGTATGCGCCCGGCATCTCTCGCCTCTAGTGCTGCGGGCAGAATGCCGCGCACAGGCCGCAGACGTCCATCCAGCGCCAACTCCCCCAATGATTCGTAGGGCTGTACCATTTCAGGGCTTAACTGTCCCGAGGCCACTAAAATACCCAGAGCAATAGGCAGGTCAAGCCGTGCCCCGCTCTTGGGCAGATCTGCCGGGGCCAGATTGATGGTGATACGCCGCTGAGGAATCTTATAGCCCCCACTGATCAATGCTCCCCGCACCCGGTCCTTGGCCTCTCGCACGGCGGCTTCCGGAAGCCCAATAATGGAGATGCCGGGAAGTCCGCGACTGAGCATCACTTCGACCACCACCTCCGGCGCCTCTATACCGGCAAGTGAACGACTATAGACTGCTGCTAATGACAAGATCTCACCTCTCTGTTCAACCTCTATCCATTTCAAACTGATCCAACCCCATACAATCCGATAGAATGGCCCGCTATGCAAGCGTTGACAGTGAAACAATTGGTTACATTTCATCTCGGCCCCATTGAGCTGAGTGTAGCCGAAGGAGAAACCGCCTCCATTTACGGCCCCTCCGGTAGTGGCAAAACACTGTTACTACGGGCAATTGCCGATCTCGACCCCCATCAGGGAGAGGTCTGGCTCAAGGGTCAGAAACAGTGTGATACCCCGCCCAACCAGTGGCGCAAGGCAGTGGCCTACTGTGCTGCAGAGAGCCAATGGTGGGGAGATCTTGTCACTCACCACTTTCCTTCAGAGCATGATCCAGCCCACTTGAGCTTATGGTTTGAAATGGGTGGCTTTACGTCTGATGTGCTCAACTGGTCTGTTGATCGGCTCTCCAGCGGAGAGAAGCAGCGCCTCTCTATTATTCGTCAACTGGTGCGCCAACCGGAGGTGCTGCTACTGGATGAACCCACCGCAAACCTCGACCCTGACAATGGTCAACGTATTGAAGAGATGATCGCTCACTACCAGCTACATCAGAGAGCTACCGTAATTTGGGTAAGCCATAACCAGCTACAGCTAAACCGTGTCAGTCACCACATTTTCAGAATGGATAACGGCCAGCTTTACCCTGCCGAGAAGAACAGCTAATGGAGCAAAACACCCCTTCACTGGTCATTCTCTCAACCACCGACCTTATGCTCGCCGCACTGCTGATTGTGTTGCTGGCACTGCTCTCACGATTTAACCAAAATGGCCTTGAAAAGCGGATGCTGTTTGCTTCAGTACGCGCCACACTACAACTGCTACTGATCGGTGTCGTACTTCAGACCCTATTTGACCACATCAATCTGTTCTGGATTGCCATGCTCTCTCTACTGATGATACTGCTGGCCGGTCGTGAGGTTGAAGCGAGACAACAGTACCGAATAGAGGGTGGATGGGGCTTTTTCAGTGGTACCTTTGCGATGTTTCTCTCCTCTATGGTGACAACACTGTTTGGACTGCTGGTGATTATTCAATACGATCCTTGGTATCACCCCCAGTATGCGATCCCGCTATTGGGAATGTTACTGGGCAATACCATGAACGGAATCTCCCTTGGAATGGACCGCCTCACCAGCTCTGTCTGGCAACAACGCAAACAGATTGATGCACGGCTTGCACTGGGAGAGCGCGCAGCAGATGCCATTCGTGTTCTGCGCAATGAGGCTATTCGTACCGGAATGATCCCCATCCTCAATGCAATGGCTGCTGCGGGACTGATCAGTCTGCCCGGAATGATGACCGGTCAAATCCTTTCCGGAACGCCCCCCCTGGAGGCGGTGAAGTACCAATTACTGATCCTCTTTTTGATCTCTGCCGGTACCGGTTTCGGGGTGATGGCCGCAATTGCCATCTCCTCCAGAAAGTTTTTTGATGAGCGCGAACGGTTGCGAACAGAGCGTATTTCGCAACGTAATCCGTAAACCTCAGTGGCTGGCATATTTTTTCAGAAAGGAGTCGTAGCCTGCGCGCTTCAGTTGGCTCTGCCGATGCTCAGCACTGGAAAAACTCTGAAATGGACCAACATTGACCCGAAACAGTGAACCTTTGGCACTCTTAACGGTATCAATTTGCACATGCTCAACACCCATTAAAATCAATTCCGCCTTATGTTGCTCTGCGGCATCGCGACGACGAAAGGCCCCCATCTGTATTTGGTAGTTACCCGTCGGCACTGCAGAATGCGCTGCCTTGGTAGGCACCGGCTTGCTCTTTTTGGCTCTCTCCTTTTTATTCACCGGCTTTTTCTTTGGCTGACTCTTCACCGCCTCCTTACGCTCCTCAATACCGATGTACTCTTCATCTGGAAGCATGGAGAAAAAATCAAAGTGGAACTGATCATCACCACTACCAGCCTTTTTCGATACAGCAGGCTGTTTTTTGGTCAGCACCTGAATGGAGCTGGCACTATTTTTCAACCAGTATAGATAACCACTAAAGAGTCCTACAGCCACCACCACCAGCATCAGCAGAGCACCTCCAGAGAGGTAACCTGACTCGGGGCATACGCTGTTTGCTCCTTTCATATCTCCTACATCTCCTGCGGTGCCGAGACCCCAAGAATTTGCAGGCCATTGACAAACACCTGTCGTGCAGCAGAGATTAGCGTAATTCGTGCATTTCTCAACTCTTGATCCTCCACAATAAAATGGTGTGCGTTGTAGTAGGTGTGTAACTCGTGAGCAAGATCACGCAAATAGTGGGCGATCTGGTGTGGTTCACGCTGTAACGCTGCACTCTCCAACAGCTCTGGATAGCGTGCAATCGCCACCATCAACGACTTTTCATGTGGCTCAACCAGTCGTGAAAACTGCTCGATACCCTGTTGCGAGTCCCACACCATCCCCTTGTCACGCAGCTGTCGCAACACGCTGTGAATACGTGCATGAGCATACTGGATGTAATAGACTGGATTTTCTGAAGATTCAGAGCGTGCCAGATCAAGATCAAAGTCCATATGTTGTTCGCTTTTACGCAACACATAGAAGAAACGGGCAGCATCATTTCCCACTTCATCCCGCAACTCACGAAGCGTGACAAAAGAGCCGCTACGGGTCGACATCTGTACCTTCTCTCCACCTCGGTAGAGGGAGGCAAATTGCACCAGCAGTACCTCCAGCGTACTCGCCTCTTCACCCATTGCCGTAAGGGCCGCACGTACCCGAGGTACATAACCGTGATGGTCGGCTCCCCAGATATCCACCATCTTGCCAAAACCGCGCTGTAACTTATTCATATGGTAGGCGATATCTGAGGCAAAATAGGTCTTGAGGCCATTATCACGCACCACAACACGGTCTTTCTCATCCCCATAGGCGGTGGAACGGAACCAGAGCGCACCTTTCTCCTCATAGATATCTCCACTCGCCTGCAACTTTTCAATCGCCCGGTCTACCACTTGAGAGTCCATCAAAGAGCGCTCAGAGAACCACTCATCATAAACCACCCCAAACTCCTCCAGGTCCTGGCGAATATCTCCCAGGATCGCATCCGTAGCCACCTTATGGATGGTGTTGTAATCCTCTGCACCGAGTAACGCTCGTGCCTGTGCAATGATGCCATCGATATGAACCTCTTTATCCCCTGCCGGCTCATCCTCAACAACCCCCTCCATCACTTGGGCAATGGGGTGTAAAAACTGCTCTTGATGCTCGCGATGAAGCGATGCGGCAATATCCCAGATATAATCTCCTCGATAGCCATTGGAGGGGAAGGTTACAGCCTCACCACACAGGTCGAGATAACGCAACCAGACACTCGCTGCCAGTATATCCATCTGCCGACCGGCATCATTGACATAGTATTCACAATGGACCTGATAACCTGCAGCACGTAGTAGATTGGCTGTAGCTGCACCATATGCAGCACCTCGTCCATGCCCCACATGGAGTGGCCCTGTCGGATTGGCCGAGACATACTCCATCAATACCTTTTCACCACTGCCCACCTCACACCTTCCGAAACGCTCCCCCTGCTCCAGTACCGACTCGACCAGATCACTGTAGGCACTCTGTGTCAGGAAGAAGTTGATGAATCCCGGACCTGCAATCTCACATTTCAGCACCTGGCTGTTTTCAGGCAAGGCATCCATCACTAGCTGCGCCAACTCACGAGGATTACGTCGGGCCTGCTTTGACAACACCATTGCCACATTAGTGGCAAAATCACCATGCGCCTGATCACGGGTGCGTTCAATCAAAACAGTGGGAGGCTGCTCCAACTGCAGCGCTCCGGATGTTTGTAGAATATCCAGTGCTGCTGCTACCAGTTGCTGTAGTTGTTGTTTCATAATTGTAAATCTCGATCAGTCAATCGACCTTATTTCAGTCGTACAACTGTTGTTACTGTTATTACTGTCGTACCAGAGGGGCCTCAACCTGCTCTCGTCTCTCTTCACCCAGCAGAAGGGCAATCAACTCCAGCGCAAAATCCATCGCTGTACCCGGCCCCCGAGAGGTGACAACCTTTCCATCAGTCACCACACTCACCCCTTCAATCAACCGTGCCTGCGAAGGTTGCAACACCCCTGGATAGCAAGTGGCCTCTCGCCCCTCAAGCAGCCCCGCATCAGCCAGTACCTTGGGTGCTGCACAAATTGCTGCGGTATAACGCCCTGCAGCAGCCATCTTTTTCAACAGTTGGTGAATGCGTGGGTCTGCATTGAGGTGGTCTGCTCCCGGTAAGCCACCCGGCAGTACCACCATCTCGTACTCTCTCTGCAGCGCCTCATCCAACGTCATATCGGCTAAGTGGACAGTCTTCCGGCTGGCACGAACGGGGCCCGGTTTTAATCCGGCCACCACCACCTCAATCTCGGCCCGTCGCAGCAGATCAATAATGGTGATCGCCTCCAGTTCTTCAAACCCTTCAGCCAGAGGCACCAACACCGAAGGTTGACTCATGATCGCAAGCCCTGTTGATTAACGTGAGACGTGAAGCAGGTGAAGACCTTTCAACATATTGAGTGCCTCATAGAGCATAAAGTCCTTCTCTGCCAAACTATTGATCTCTGACTCTTTGTCTTTAGTCTCTTGCTCATTAGCCTCTTTCTCTGTTGAACTTGTCTCTTTGCTATCTTCACTCTCCTCTTTTTCTTCAGCCTCTTTCTCCTCCGCATCACCACTCAGGTGACCGGTGAGATTACGCTCAGAGACACGGTGGTTGCCCTCTCCTTTCTCTCTCTTCTCCAGCTTCAGATTAGTCAGCTCAATATCAGGCTTCACACCCTCTGCCTGAATGGAGCGACCCGAAGGGGTAAAGTAGCGTGCCGTTGTCAGCTTCAGTGCCGCACCATCACGCATCGGCATAATGGTCTGAACCGAGCCTTTACCAAAGGTCTGCGAACCCATAATCACCGCACGTTTATGGTCTTGCAGTGCGCCCGAAACAATCTCAGAAGCTGAGGCAGAGCCATTATTGACCAATACCACCAGTGGAGCACCGTTCAACAGGTCCTCACCACCCGCTTTAAATTTTTGTGATGAGTCGTCAACACGACCATCGGTATAGACCACCAATCCATCTGTCAGAAAAGCATCCGACACATTAACAGCGGCACTCAATACACCTCCCGGATTATTACGCAGGTCCAGTACCATCCCTTTCAGGTTCTCACCCTCATTCTCATCAATCAGGGTATCGATATTGGCCTCCAGATTCTCTCCGGTATGCATCTGGAACTGGCTGATACGCACATAGCCAAAACCATCCTCCAACATCCGACTCTTTACACTGCGAATACGAATCACGTCACGGATAATCGTTACCGTTAACGCCTGGTCCTCTCCCTTGCGTACCACCGTTAACTTAATTTTGGTCCCTACCTTGCCGCGCATCATCTTCACCGCATCATTGAGTGTCATCCCCTGTACCGCAGTACCATCAATACGGATAATCAGGTCACCTGCCTGCATTCCTGCACGCGATGCCGGAGTATCATCAATCGGGGAGATCACCTTCACAAAACCATCTTCCATTCCCACTTCAATACCGAGTCCACCAAACTCCCCCTTGGTGCTCACTTGCAGCTCGTTATGTGCCTCCGGTAACAGATAGGCTGAATGAGGGTCGAGGCTACTCACCATCCCCTGAATGGCGCTATTGAGCAGATCCTTGCCTTCAACATCTTCTACATACTTCTTTTTGATCTCACTATAGACCTGACTGAATGCTCTCAGCTCATCCAGAGGCAGAGGAATTGCCTGCCCCTCCTCCTGTTTAGCAAAAACAGTGCGTTCCACAGCCAGAGAGAGACCGAGCAGCAGCCCGATCAATAGAATCATTACATCACGCATTTTGGTTTTCATCTGAATCCCTACACCTAATCGTTTTAGAACTTATAAGACACCTGAGCGGTGTGTTGCACTACACTCTTGCGATTCTACAGGAAAAATTGCACCCAGTATGACCGATTGATTGGCCCCGGTGACCGAAGGAATATTTCCATGCAGTCTGTGCAAAGTTTGGCGTGCCAACCAGGCAAAGGCCATCGCCTCAACCCAATCCGGGTCTGCTCCAATCGCTTCGGTGGTATTTACATTCCAGCCAGGAAGATAGTGGTTAACTCTCTGTAATAAAAAGCCATTATGAGCACCACCCCCACAGACCCAACACGCTTTGGTAGTACCACTATAGTGCCTTAAGGCATCCGCAATGGTAACTGCGGTTAACTCAGTCAATGTAGCCGCGACATCATACGGAGAGAGCCTCTGCTGATGCTCACCTCGTGAGAAGGAGAGTGCTTCCAGCATCTCACTGACCCAAGCTGCATTAAAACGTTCACGCCCGGTACTCTTGGGAGGGGGTTGTGAGAAAAAAGGGTCCGATAACATCTGCTCTAATAGTGGCTGATAAACCACTCCCCGGCTGGCTAACTTACCGCCCCGGTCCATCGGTTCACCCCATTGTGCCAAAGCCCAACCATCGATCAGCACATTACCGGGACCGGTATCAAAGCCGATTACAGCCTCTTCTCCGCTCTCTGGAAGTAGCGTCACATTCGCCATTCCACCCACGTTGAGTACCACTCCGCCCCGGTCATGCAATAACCAGTGATGGTAAGCCGGAACCAGCGGTGCCCCCTGCCCCCCAACAGCGAGATCTCTTCGACGAAAATCAGCCACCGTGGTAATGCCACTGCGCTGAGCAATCACGTTGGGGTCTCCAATCTGCAGGGTAAACGGGGTCACTGCTTCAGGCTCATGTCGCACAGTCTGCCCATGGCTGCCAATGGCCACAATTTCACAAGCCTCAAGACCCGCCTGCTCAACCACCTGACAGGCTGCTTCAGCAAACAGCTCCGCCAACTCAACATCCAGTTGACCCAAACGCTCAATCTCATTCTCACCCTGCTGACAGAGAGCCAAAATACGCTGTTTAACCGGCTCAGTGATCGGCAGTGCCACTGCCGCACAACATCGGGGGGGGAAGGAGGCAAAATCGACTACAACGGCATCTATTCCGTCCAAACTGGTTCCAGACATTAAGCCCACCCAATATTCAGCCACCGACTGTGCCTCTGTTGATGATACATTGGATGCCATTCAAAAATGGTTCTCATCACTCAGTCTGTAAGGCAGTTTAATGACCATCTCCATCCCCTGGTGCAAACCCTCACTGTTCGCTGTCAAACTTCCACCAATACTGTTCACAAAATTTGCTGCCGAATGCAGACCATAACCACTGCCTTGTAACTTGGTTGTGTAGCGTGGCTTGAACAGACGCTCCATCGCCTCAGGGGCATGACCACAGCCATTATCACCAATCAACATCATTAAAAACCCACTTTCATCCGATGGCTCCATCGAGAGGGTAATCTCCCCCTTTAGCTCTGCGTTGCTATGAAGCTCCTCGCTAATTGCTTCAACGCTGTTCTTCAACAGGTTCAGCAGCTGCTGCATCAGAGGATTTCGAGGAAGAAACAGCTCCTGTTGTGCCGGAGGCAACCTCATTGTTATCTGGAATCGAATCGTTCCGATACGATCTCCCAGCAAGTGCAAGGTATCATCCACCATCAACTGCAGATTAAATTCACTGGCATGCTGGGTAACACTGGTTTTACTCTTCTGTATGGTAATGATTTCGCGAATATGGTGAATTGTTGACTCCAGTTTTGCCAATGCACCCTGTCCACCTCGCTCGACCTCTCCCGCAACCTTCCCTAACATCTGTGCTGACTGGGTCAACAACAGAGTTGTGTCTGCCAGTTTCTCTTGAAGCTGGGGTGCCGCAGTCTCTTCTGCTTTTATCGTACTCAGCTGTTGTGCAAAATCGCTTTGTGCCTGTTGAAGCTGGGTGACTAACTTACCCACATTAGCCAGCTGGGAGAGGTTACCGTTCATCCCGGTGACTGCATTGCCGATATTGTGAATGACCGAAGCGCCTAAATCTGCGATCCCTGCCTGAAAGGCTACATACTGCTCTTTCTGTTCGGCTCGAATACGCTCTCGCAGGTCATTCACCACCAGCACCGCACCCACCGCTTCACCCCCAATACTATTCAATGCAGTGCTACTGACCTGTACCGGTATTTTTTTCCCACTCTGATGGTTCAAGGTACACTGCCGGGTGACCACCTGTCCTTCCAGCAGTTGTCCAAAGTGACTCTGCTCAAACAGTAGCTGCTGGCGCCGATTCGTATGCTCATTCAGTAACAGTATTATCCACTGCTCCTGTTGCAGCTTGATTGGAACCAAGCCTACTTCAACTTGCTTAACCTGCTTCTCCCGAGTATAGAGTGAGAACGTACGCTCACTCCCCATCTTAAGTAATTTCGGATCTCTATAGTAGGCTCTAACCATCTCAGCATGACTCTGTCGAAAGTCCGGTGGGATCAGCTGTTCAAATGACTCCCCGACCAACTGCTCGGCACTCCAATCCGACAACCACTCCATCTGACTATTCATTGCCACAACACGGCCATGAGGGTCAACCACCATCGAAGCAATTTGTGTCTCCTCACACAACGCCTCCAGCGCACTCTGATCCTGAATCAAATTGTGGAGCTGATCAACCACACTCAACAAGCTATCCAACGCTCCTAAATCATTGGCACCTTCCAGAAACTCTTTCCAGTCCCTGCCAACCATTTGCTCACTGCTAAAGCCGGATAACCCCAACCACTTGGGGTTTACCCGCTCAATCTTACCTGCCAGGTCAGTTACAATGAGTCCCTGATCCATAGAACCCAAAATCTGATCCATCTCACTGTATTGCGCAGAAAGCTTCTCGGCATTCTCCTTGAGCATCAGGATTGAACCATTGATCCCCTGTTTCAATTGGTCCAGATCTCCTTGGAAGGCCTCTTCAATCGTGCAGCTATAGTCACCTACAGCAACACCATGGCTGACCCGAATAGCGCCCTGGATGGCTTGCTGTTGTAGCTGAAACAGCTCGTTCAACGCGGTTCCCATCCGTCCGATCTCATCCTTACTCTCTATCTCAATACGGATGGACAGATCTCCACTCTCACGGATACGGTCAATAGTTACAACACTCTGTTGAATTCTGCGATGTAAATGGTGCCCCAAATAGAGTGCAACCAGTGCTGACATAAGAATAATCAACAGCTTTGTAGAAAAATCGAAAAGATAACTCCAGCGGGCGTTGCGCGACTCTATCTCTACCTGATCTCTCAAACTGCTTTGAATAATCTCTGTCGCCTGCTTGAGCCGTTCAATACGAAGCGTTGCACTCTGAAACCAGCCATTTGAATCAACACCGGAGTGGAGAATCTGCTGGTCCAGCACCTCCAAAGCCTCCAGAGCAGATGAGTCATCTACCTGTACCATCTGATCAATCTCAGCTGACGAAACACCTGATTTCAGCATCGAAACAACCTTCTCCACTTTTTTCTGATAGTCATCCAATGTCTCTTCAACTTTAGAGAGTGCCTCCAGCTCAACCTCGGTGACACCTTCCAGTTTCCAGTAGGAGTCGATGATGCTTTGTGCCTGCTGGTGTAGTTGAGCGATCTCTGCTTCCAACAAGGTATCACTACGGAGCACCCTGTTTTTGAACAGATGGATCATCCCTCCATAGCCTATTAATGCACGTAACCGACTCATCACCTCCAGCTTCTCCATGCGCACCAGAAAGAGCTCCCGGTAATGCGAAACCTCGTCAATAACGGCCCCCTCCATCAACTGGTTCAGAGTATTGCGCTGTTTCTGTGTCGCATTACGCATGAAGCTTCGAAGGTGGTTCTCCTGGTCCTGAATCAGAAAGTTGGCCTCTGCCGTCAAACGGGGAGCCAGCTCACCCATGGAAAATATTCGAGTCAATACTGCCCGCTCTTGTCCCGCCCGCTCTTTAATCCACAAGAGTGCTGAAACCACACGAAGCTGTCGCTCCATATCCCCATCACGCACCTTTTGAATCACCTCTTGAACCAGATGAAGTCCATTACTGTTGATAAATGAGTAGTAATCATAGACCTCCATTGCTTGACGTGTCCCTGAATCGGCTTGATCCAATTGCTGGCGAACCGTGCTTAAACGGGAGAGCGCAAGATCAAAGTCTGACAAAATTTGTTGGACAGTTGGGTCCTTGATTGACAGCTCCAACTGCTTTTGGATCGAGTGAAAACGATCTCTCTGTAGATCAATTTTTTCACGATAATTCAACAGTACACGATTTATTTCTACCCGCTCACCACTCAACATTGCGATACTGAGCCCACGCTCAATCGCCAACGAGTAGATCAAATCACCCAACTCTGTGATCCAGTTGACCACCTCGATAGAGATCACCACCTCTTCCAGGTCACGGCTCTCACGCTGTAGATTATCCACCAGTACAGCACCCAGTGAGACCAAGGGGATAAAGAGCATCAAACCAACCTTCACCGAGATCGTGAGATTATTGATGATGTTCAGGAGTTTTCTTATCATGCCGGCAAAGTAAACATCAACCTGTGCCAGAGATCACTGACCTGCTTACGTTCTGTCACAAATTCCTCATCATTGACAACGGCCTTACGATTCTCCAGAAAGAGATGATAGGCTCGGCGACGGTAACCCAAGTAGTGTTGTTTCAATAGAGTGGCTTCGCCAGCTTCTAACCGTTGCTCCAGTGCCAACTGCTCCAGCAGACGGATATTGTCACTCCACTGCAGCAGGCCCGGGTATTGGTGCGCCCAACGTAATACCAGAAACTGCACTATAAATTCGATATCAACAATACCCCCCTCCATCTGTTTGAGATGAATCTCTCCTTCTCTGCAGTGGCCCAACGATTCGCGCATCTTTTCTCGCATCTCACACACATCACTGCGTAACTTCTCTGCATCACGTTGTTTGGAGAGTATCTCACGGCGCACCTGCTCAAACTGCTCCGTCGCCTCTCTGCCACCAAATACCACACGGGCACGTACCAGTGCCTGGTGCTCCCAGGTCCATGCCTCCTCCTGTTGATAGCTACGAAAACCCTGAAGGTCCGCAACCAACAGTCCTGAGTTTCCATTGGGGCGCAGACGAGAGTCAATTTCATAGAGTCGCCCACTGAGTGTCCGTGTACTCATCAGATGGATCATCCGCTGTCCAAGACGAATATAGAACTCCCTGCGACTCACCGGTGCCTGCTTGCGGCTGAATGGTGCATCCGGGTCACCATTATGGAGAAAGACAAGATCAAGATCTGAGCCATAACCCAACTCTAACCCTCCCATCTTGCCATAACCAATCACCACAAAACCGGGTTCACCCGTCTGTTCAGAACGTTTTCTTGGTTGCCCCAAACGGTGGGTAATCTCCTGCCAGGAGAGACGAAAAGTGTGATCCACCAATGCCTCTGCAACCCAGGTGAGTGCATCACTCACTTTCATCACCGGCAGTTGGTCCAGCACATCGGCAGCAGCCACCTTTAACAAATTGCGGCGTTGAAACTGGCGCATCAACTCCATCTGCTGTTCAAGATCATCCTCCTCTGCACGCTTTGCCACCAACTGCAACTCTGCCAGCAATGAATCCACACCACTCGGCATGGTAATGTTGCGGCTATCCATCAAATCTTCCAGCAGCATCGGCATCTGCGCCAACTGATCTGCAATCCACCCACTTCGCTGCAGCAGCGTCAACAGATGATCCAGTGCATGGCCATTCTCTGCCAACAAGGAGAAGTAGACAGAGCGACGACCAATCGCCTCAATCAGCCGTACCCCCCGTAACAGGCTCTGGTCCGGTTCCGCTTGCTGACTGGCTGACTCAATCAGCAGAGGCATCAGTCGATCCAATCGGACACGCCCCTCTCGGCTCATCGACTGAATCGAAGAAACCTCTAACAGCTGTTGAAGTGTCTCAAATACTCTCTGTTGATCTTCAAAACCCTCAACAACAACACTACATTCATCATCACTCAGCCCCTCCCAGAGCTGCTGTGCAACAGATGCACTCTCCGTCTCTTCATCGAGAGCAAAGAGCTGCTCAAACTGCAACTCCACCTGTCTGCGGTGCTCATCCAGCTGCGCCTTGAAGAGGTCCCATGCGCCATAGCCCATCGACTCTGCAAGCAGTTGTCGTTGTTCATATTGGGCAGGAAGGCGCTGTGTCTGGCGATCCTCATACTCCTGAATCCGGTGCTCCGTATTGCGCAGAAAGAGATAGGCCTCTGTCAGCTTTTGATGCTGTTGCCCGGTCAACTCCCCACGCTGTTTCAGCAGTGGCAGTACACGCAACAGAGGGCGAATCTGTAACTCCGGTTCTGCACCACCACGCACCAACTGAAAAGCCTGACCGATAAATTCAATCTCACGAATACCGCCCGGCCCCAGTTTGACATCATCAGACATCCCCTTCTTGCGCACCTGCCGTGCAATCATCTGCTTCATCTCACGCAGTGACTCAAAGGCGCTATAGTCAAAGTAGCGACGATAGATAAAGGGACGCAAAATCGAAAGCAACTGCTCTCCGGCAGCACTATCACCAGCAACCACCCGCCCCTTGATCCAGGCGTAACGCTCCCAGCTACGCCCATGAATCTGATAGTAGTCCTCCATTGCATCAAATGAGGATGCCAGCGCACCACTCTCACCAAAGGGGCGCAGTCGCATATCTACACGAAACACAAAACCATCTGCACGGTTGGCACCAATGGCACGAATCAAGCGCCGTCCCAGATTGGTGAAAAATTCATAATTACTGATCCAGGGCTTCACCCCTCGGGTCTCCCCCTCTTCAGGGTAAGCGAAGATCAGATCAATATCAGAAGAGAAGTTGAGCTCTCGCGCCCCCAACTTACCCATCGCAACCACCACCATCTGCTGCGGTTTTCTACTCTGTTCCCCTTTGGGGGTTCCCTCTTCCCGACACTGCCATCGATAGAGTAGATCCAGCGTTTCAGAGAGTGTTACGTCAGCCAGCGCTGAGAGTTCTGCAACCGTCGTATGGTAATCACCCCATCCTGCAAGGTCTCGTAGCGCAATACGCACCATCTCTTGCCGTCTGAAACTGCGCAAAATTGTGGCCAATTCTGAATCACTGTTGACCCCTTTCAAGCGGCTGCTCAGGATCTGACGGTAGCTGGCCTCAGTGGTAACTTGCTGTAATCGCTCCTCCTCGATCAGACGATCCAGGAGCGACGCATCCTGCTGGCAACTCTGCTCGATAAAGGGGCTGAACCTGAAGAGTGCCTCAATTTCAGCACGTTTTAGCATCTACTTTGCCCAGGCTAGCTGCTGATTCTGCCGAGTTAAAAGCGCCCTGCGCAGTGCAATCGTAGACTGATAGAAGTGTTTGCGCTCATCGGTTGTCACCTTGCGCTTCTGCGGCAGAGCCACCTTCATCGCATCTCGGTACTCACCATCTTCACGAAACTCATAGTGGAGATGTGGGCCGGTTGAGAGTCCGGTACTCCCTACATAACCGATCACCTGACCCTGTTGGACAGGGGTTCCCGGTTTCAAACCACGCGCAAAGCGAGACAGATGTGCGTAAACCGTGGTGTATTTTCCACCCTGGTGTGCCAGAAAGATCACATTGCCATAACCACTCTGCTGTTCTCGTATCTCTACCACACCATCCGCCGTTGCCATTACCCGCGTACCCGTCTTGGCCTTAAAGTCTGTGCCCCGATGAGGTCGATAGGTCTTTAACACCGGATGGTAACGACTCAAGGTAAAGTGTGAACTCACCTTGGCATTTTTCAATGGAGTCCTCGAAAAGTCAGTTCCCACCGGCTCCCCCCTGCCACTATAAAAGCGGGTAACTCCTCGGCGATCCGTATGGCGAATGAGCTTTACCGGAGAGCCACGACGCTCCAGCTCGGCGGCCAGTACCGTGCCACGCTCCAGTGTCCCATCCTTTCCAGGCTGAATAATCGCAGTAAAACGGTCTCCTCTGCGTAGATCTCTACGAAAATTAACCTGTTCTGCAAACAGTGACTCCAGACGCTGCACTTGACCCGAAGGGATACCTGCAGAGCGCGCTGACTGAGAAAAGGTTCTGTTGATTTTACCCGTTTTAACAACCCAGTTACGACCACCCGCCCTCTTGGAGGATTGAGTTTTAGTAAGTTTCGTGCCGCTCTTGACCACCTGAGCTGTAGAAGCCCTGTTGATGGTCTGTGCTGTGGGAGCCACGGCAACGGCTAACTGTTTTTTGTTACGCTGAGGGGGCTGGCTTACCGTCTGCTTGATCTTGCGCTCTTGTTTGAGCAGAAAACCATTGAACTTAGAGACGTTGTGAAGCCCACAGCCACTCACCAGCGCGCCCATAACCGTTATTAAGGCTACAGTCCTCAGTTTACCCCGCAATTGTAGTCGAGTATTTTTTCCCGCCGACAAGAGTGCTCTCCGTCAATCTGCTTCAAATTACCGCTTCAAATCATATATGGGTAGCTCTGAACAGGCCATGCACAATTGCCTCACGCCCATAGCGCCCATAGAATCTGCATAGTGTACCATGTAACCGATTGAACGCTATACAACAGATCTGTAATTCGCTCGCAGAACGGCTACAGACACGGCTCCACCGTTGAGGGTGGCTACCCGGAACTGAGCTGCAGCTCTTTAATCTTTCGGGTTAAGGTATTGCGCCCCCACCCCAATAGACGTGCTGCCTCCTGACGTTTACCTGCGGTATGCTCCAAGGCTGCATTGATCAAGATACGCTCCATGGTGGGCACCACCTGATCCAGTAACCCTTCTTCTTGATTGTTCAGGTGGCTGCGAATCCACTGCTCCAGTGACTTCTCCCACCCATCACCTGCAGAGCTCTGCTCTGAGCGTAACTCAATCGGTAGATCTTCTATCCGTACCTTACGGCTCGGTGCCATCACGGTAATCCAGCGGCAAGTGTTCTCCAGTTGTCGCACATTCCCCTTCCACTCCAGCCGTGACATGTAGTGTACGGTCTCTGCCAACAGCTCTTTCTCCTCCACCTCCAGCTCTTTTGCCGCGAGCCGTAAAAAGTGGTTTGCCAGCAATGCAATATCTTCACGCCGTTCTCGCAGTACCGGTACATGGACACGAATGACGTTGAGTCGATGGTAGAGATCTTCACGAAAATCTCCTGCCTGAACGGCCGCCTCCAGATTCTGGTGTGTTGCCGCAATAATGCGCACATCGACCTTCACCGGAGCATGGCCACCCACCTGATAAAACTCCCCTTCAGAGAGAACACGCAGTAGATGCGTCTGTGTCTCCAGGGGCATATCTCCAATCTCATCCAGAAACAGGGTACCACCATCGGCCTGCTGGAATCGCCCTTGACGCACCCCGGTCGCCCCGGTAAACGAGCCTTTCTCATGACCAAACAGCTCTGAATCCATCAAGTCTCTCGGTATAGCTGCCATATTCAGTGCAATAAAGGGGTGGGTTGCCCGTGGACTGTGACGATGCAGCGCCTGTGCTACCCGCTCTTTTCCTGTACCGGACTCTCCGTTGATCAACACGGTCATATTGGAGTGGGCCAAACGACCAATGGCCCGAAATACCTCCTGCATCGCAGGAGACTCACCGATAATTCCGGTAGAGCCTTCTACCTGTTTTGAACTGCGGCTCTCGGCCCGCTTGCTCCTCACCTGTTCAACCGCACGTTGAACCAGGCTCAACGCCTCATCAATATCAAACGGCTTGGGCAGATACTCAAAGGCTCCACTCTCATAGGCAGAGACGGCACTATCCATGTCAGAGTGGGCGGTCATGATGATCACCGGCAGATCAGGGCACTGCTCACCAATCTCACGCAATAACTGCAAACCATCGATTCCCGGCATCCGTATATCACTGACAATCACGTCTGGCGCCTGTCTTTTCAGCTTTTCCAGGATTTCACTACCATCACTGAAGGCGACAACCTCCATACCGCCTTTCTGTAGCGCCCTCTCTAACACCCATCGAATAGAGCGGTCATCATCGATCACCCAAACCGTCCCTTTCAACTCTCTATTTTCAGTCACTTGGTACTCTCCAGTGGTATGAGCAGGGTGAAAACAGTCTCTCCGGGGCGAGACTCACACTCAATCACCCCCCCCTGTCGGTGGATGATCGATTGAGCAATGGAGAGCCCCAACCCTGTACCATCCGGACGCCCCGTCACCATCGGTAGAAACAGCGTATTCTGCAACTCTGCCGAGATACCCGGACCATCATCTTCAATCTCCAGACTACAGACCAGTCGGTGACGCTGAGTCCCAATGGTCACTTGTCTGCGTATACGACTTCGCAACCGGATCTGCCCGCGCCCCTGCAGAACCTGTGCCGCATTTTTCACAATATTGAGCAGTGCCTGAATCATCAGCCCGCCATCTGCGGCAAAGCTGGGAATACTGGGGTCATAATCCCGCACAATGGTTAACTCGCCTGTCGTGGCCTCAGCCAATACCAGAGTACGAACCCGCTCCAGCACCTCATGGATATTGGTCTCCTCCATTTGAGGCAAGCGGTTTGGCCCCAACATCCGATCCAACAAGGTCTGCAGACGATCTGCCTCACCGATGATGATGTCGGTATACTCCTTGAGTGATTCATCCTCCAGCTCACTCTCCAGCAGCTGTGCTGCACCACGCAATCCACCCAGTGGGTTTTTAATCTCATGAGCAAGACCACGTACCAGATCGTTTGAGGCACGTGACTGTGTCAGTAGGTGCTCTTCATGTTTAATTCTCAGGTGCTGATCAACTCGCTGCAGTTCAATCAACACAAACTTTCCATCCAATGGGATCAGTGAGCAGTCGACAATAGAGTGCTCACCACCCAGCAGGTGTAGCTCAATTTCTCGCTCGGTATAGGGGAAATCGGTCTCAAATACCCGCTGCAGCCCCTTCTCCATATCGCAACGCAGACACGCGATTCGGTCAAATACCTGCTGCAGCGCCTTGTTGGCACTCACTCCGATAAGCACCTCTGCCGCCGGATTGAGATAGTGAACCTGCTTGTTACGGTCCACCACAAAGTGAGCCACACTGGTCTGCTCCAGAACCAGATTGCGTAGTACGGTATTTTGGGCCTCATCCTTCATCTCTGTTCACTTTGCAATCACTATACCAAGACCCCAAAGAATGATAAAAATCATATTATTCAGTTAAAATACAGTGTGTTATAAAAATACAACTTCAATAATCAGCTCTCACACAGTGTACGCTCTCCCACCTTACGCACTATTATAGTGCAATAAAAAAGCCCCCCCTGAAAACAGGGGAGGCTTTTTCAGGCAAAAGAGCCTCTGCGACTAAACGCTATAGTACATATCAAACTCAACGGGGTGGGTCGTCATACGCAGACGAGTCACCTCTTCCATCTTCAGATCAATATAGCTATCGATGAAGTCATTGGTAAACACACCGCCCTGCATCAGGAATTCACGATCTGCATCCAACTCTTCCAACGCCTGATCAAAGGAGTGGCAGACCTGTGGAATCGCATTAGCCTCTTCCGCCGGGAGGTCATACAGATCCTTGTCCATCGCCTCACCCGGATCAATCTTGTTCTTGATACCGTCAAGGCCCGCCATCAACATGGCAGAGAACGCAAGGTATGGATTTGCTGTTGGATCTGGGAAACGAACCTCAATACGCATCGCCTTCGGTGTTGGAACAAATGGGATACGGATTGAAGCAGAACGGTTACGGGCAGAGTAGGCCAGCATTACCGGAGCCTCAAAGCCAGGAACCAGACGCTTGTAAGAGTTCGTCGAAGCATTCGTGAATGCATTCAGCGCACGGGCATGTTTGATAATACCACCAATGTAGTAGAGCGCTTCCTGAGAGAGGCCACCATACTTGTTACCGGAGAAGATGTTCTTGCCCTTCTTGGCAATCGACTGGTGAACATGCATACCGGTACCGTTATCACCAACAATTGGCTTCGGCATAAAGGTCGCGGTCTTGCCATAGGCATGCGCCACATTATGGATGACATACTTAAGGATCTGCACCTCATCACTCTTTTTAACCAAAGTGTTGAATGCGGTCGCGATCTCATTCTGGTTCGCTGTTGCTACTTCATGGTGGTGCGCTTCAATGGTCAGTCCCATATCTTCCATCACCAGACACATCGCAGTACGGATGTCCTGAGTAGAGTCTACCGGAGGAACCGGGAAGTAACCGCCCTTAACCCCCGGACGGTGACCCATGTTACCGCCTTCGTATACTTTTTCTGTATTCCAGGAGGCCTCTTCAGAGTCCACCTTGCAGAAAGAGCCGCTCATGTCTGCGCCCCAACGGACATCATCAAACAGGAAGAACTCTGGCTCTGGACCAAAGTACGCTGTATCACCGATACCGGTAGACTTGAGGTAGGCCTCTGCACGTGCTGCAACAGAACGTGGATCGCGCTCGTAGCCTTCCATTGTGGCTGGCTCTACGATATTACAACGAATAATTACCGTTGGCTCTTCATAGAATGGGTCTAGCAGTGCTGTATCCGCATCTGGCATCAGAATCATGTCAGACTCATTGATCCCCTTCCAGCCTTCGATGGAAGAACCATCAAACATCTTGCCTGCTTTAAAGAAGCCGGCACTGACTTCTGTTGAAGGAATAGTTACGTGCTGCTCCTTGCCCTTGGTATCCGTAAAACGGAGATCAACAAACTTGGAGTTGCTCTCCTTGATGAGCTTGAGTACTTTCTGAGACATGAATGGCTCCCTGATTCAAAAAAAAATATAGACCCCCCACAGCCCTGTGAGTCGGCCCCTGAAAAAAACGGATAACGATTGTAGCAGTGCCACAATTCACATCCTGAGATTTGTGCACGATTATATAGCATAAACCATGCCCACTACATAACCTTATGATTACAATAATTAAAAATTAATCCCCTTAAAAATAGACAGACTAATTGCACCATTTATGTGCGGTATTTTTTCAAAACGCACCGTTTTGGTGCCTTCAGATGCCGACGCGGTTCTAGATGGTTATCCGAGAATAGAAGTCGTAGCGAGGGGAAGCTGATTTGAGACAGATTTTGTCATCATTTGAGGCGAATAGTTCCACTATTTAACGAAAAGGATG
>DUYW01000002.1 GCA_013349825.1 Gammaproteobacteria bacterium
AGGNATGTCGCTCTCCAGTGAAATTTGGAGAGCATTGAATCAGATCAGGCTGCTTGTGTCCAGTACTTTATGCTGGGCGGGAGAATTGGGTAACGATATGGCTTATGGGGGTGCCGCTTTTTTCACAGTTTGGGGGAGATGAGTCAACCATGGTGGGTTTGCTGGTACGTCCCTTTCCCCTGGAGCGGATTCATAAACTGCTTAGAAGCTATAGTGGTCTTGGGGAGACCGGTGAGGTTGTTATTGCGCAGCGGCGTAGCATGGGAGATCGGGATGGGCTTAATTTTATCAGCCAATTCCGTAAAGACCGTCAGCCGGATGCTGCATGCCTTCAGTTAAGAATGACCTCATTTGATCTCTTTGGAATGTACTACCCGCTTAATCAGGAAAATGGGTCTGGCTGGCGTTTGGATAATAGCTGTTATATGGGCTATTCTGTCTGGGCATGGATGCCGGAGTTACAGTGGGGAATGCTGGTTAAGCAGGACAGGGATGAGATTATGGCCCCGATTGAAAGTCTGCAGCACAGGCTCCTGTTTGCAAGCCTGTTGTTAATCATTACTCTGCTGTGGGTGGTCCAGCGTCTATCCAAGACCCTGTCGCAGCCTATTGAAGAACTGATTGATTCCGTAGAGCAGGGTGAGTTGGATAACCATCCTCTAAGCCGTGTCAAAGAGGTGAATCACCTCTCTCAAACATTGCAACGCTCTGTGGCCAGTCTGCAGGAGGCGGTCAAAAGGGCAGACAAGGCCAATCAGGCAAAAGATGAATTTCTTGCATCAATGAGCCACGAGCTACGAACCCCGCTGAGTTCAATTATCGGCAACAGTGATCTGCTTGCAGAACAGATTGGTGATCAGGGCAGTCTTGATATTGTGCGCTCTATTGAAATTGCGGGTCGCAATCAGCTGGCTTTAATTAATGATATTTTGGACATGTCCAAGATAGAGTCCGGGATGTTCACCATTGAAAAGATTCCCTTTAATTTGTCTCAGTTGCTTAAAGAGATTGAGCAGATGCTTTCTGCTCAAGCACAAGATGCAGGTCTCGAATTGATGATTCATGAGGGGTCTTGTGGGGAGTTTCTGTTACTGGGAGATGCTCAGAGAGTTGGCCAAATCTTAATCAATCTGGTCGGAAATGCCATTAAGTTTACCACTTCTGGCAAGGTGACCTTGACGAGCTGGCGTGATGGCGAGAAGAGTTTTTTCCAGGTGGAAGATACTGGAATTGGTATGTCGCCCGAGGTTATGGAGAGGCTGTTCAAGCGTTTTGAGCAGGCTGACGGATCGATCTCGCGCCGTTTCGGAGGAAGTGGGCTGGGATTATTTATCTCGTTGAACCTTGCGGAGCTGATGGGGGGAACGATCCATGTATCAAGTGAAGAGGAGGTGGGTTCTACGTTTCAGTTGATGCTACCACTTTCTCAGAGTGATGTACCACTAGAGCAGCGTGCAGTTGAGCTACAGACTGATTCAGTGCTCAACGAACAGATTTCAGGACGGGTACTGATTGCAGAAGATACACCTGAGATGCAGATGCTTGAACGCCGTATTCTGGAGAAAATGGGGATCACAGTGACCACTGCGGATAATGGAAAAGAGGCTGTTGAACTTGCATTGCAAGATGACTTTGACCTGATTTTAATGGATATGCAGATGCCGGTGATGGATGGTATTGAGGCAACCAGAGAGCTGAAAAAACAGGGGTGCCGATTGCCGGTTATTGCATTGACTGCCAATGTAATGCAGCGTCACAAGGAGGCATTTCTTGAAGCAGGGTGTGATGGTTTTCTGGCTAAGCCGATTGACAAGCAGGAGCTCAGAAAGACTTTAAAGCAGCACCTCGGGGCACCTGCACAACAGCGATCTGCAGAGCCTGAATTTCAGGAAATAGATGATGAGATGATGGTTATTTTTCGTGAGAGTGCGGTTAAGTACAGGGCTGAGATGATGAAAGCGCTTGCAGATAAGGATTGGGGGCAGGTGAGGGCGACTGCACACACCGTTAAAGGGAGTGCGGCATCCTTTGGCTTTCCTGAACTGAGTCGTATGGGTATGGGAATCTGTGATGCATTCGATAGAGGTCAGATGGAGCAGGTACCTGAAACGGCAATGGATTTAGTGATGGCGCTTGGCAAGGTTACAGCTTGATCGTTTCACTCTTTAGTTCGCTTCAACAATACATAGAGTGCCCCCGTTCCTCCATCTTTTTGCTTTGCTGAGCAGAAGGCGAGTACTTCAGGCTGCTGCCGAAGCCACTGATTAACAAAACTCTTGAGTACGGGTCTCTGGTCGGAAGAGCGTCTTCCTTTGCCGTGTATCAGACGAAAGCAGCGTAACCGCTGATGTAATGCATGTTGTAGCAGCTGCTGAAGGGGCTCAATGGCTTGTGCCGTAGTGAATCCATGCAGGTCAAATTCCAGATCAGAGCAGAGTGTTCCTCTCTTCAATTTTTGTAGTGTGGTATGAGGCAGCTGGTCTTGTGTATAGAAAAGGACCTCTTCAGCCTCAACTTCAGCAGTTGCCTGGAGAAGAGGTGTAGGGGCATCGCTCCTTTGAAGGGTCCTTCTTATATCCAGAGTGACTGAAAAGGGTGCTGGTTTCGGGGCGCATGGCTCTACCCGGTCGGATGGTTGTTGTTTGCGAACACCCTGGTTCATTTCACGAAACAGGGCGATATCTTCATCGCTGATAGTCATCGCTTATGAAAAGAGGTTACGCCACCAGCGTTTGCGGTTGCCGGGAAGAATCTGTACCGGCTGCAGATCGACAGGCAACTCTCTGGAGAGTACCCAGCCGGGGAGCGGAGGGGTTTCACTCGATCCACATGAGAGGCCAAGGTTGTTAGGATCATAGATCTTGACCATTGTCGGCGTTACCGCATGGTTGGTGTAGACGATGCCGCAGATATGTTCATCGTGCTCTCTACGCAGTAGCTGATCAATCTCTTGAATAAAGGAGTTGAAGGTATCTGCAGAGGCAGTGGTTGTCGGAGGGGGTTCACCAACGGCATAGATATACCACCCATTCTGCTCACCCTGCTCTAGCTGTTTCCAGAATTGGCTCAGGTCATCCCACCGTAAGAGGCTGGAAAAAAGCCCATTGAAGCTCTGTTGGTAACTGCTGTTGTTCATTATCTGAATTCTACCGTAATCATCGGTTGATGTGGCACATGGTCTGCTTTCCAGTTTTCCTCAGCCCACTGCCAGAGGGTTGTTAATGAACTCCTCTCAAGATCCTGTGGAGGGTGTTGACCGAGAAACTGGAGTGCCTGAAAGATGTTTTGGGGTGCGGTTGCGCTATTGAGCGGTTTGGCAAGATTCTGTTTACTCAGTTTATTACCATTACGCCCCCCCGCAACGGGTAGATGACTGTAGAGAGGGGTTGGATAATCAAGCTTCTGCTGAAGATAGATCTGCCGGGGGGTTGAATCGAGCAGATCACTACCGCGTACCACGTGGGTGATCTTTTGCAGATAGTCATCAACGACAACAGCCAGTTGATAACTGTAGACCCCGTCAGCACGGCGGATGATGAAATCACCAACGGCTTGTTTTAATGGCCACCGTTGCACTCCTTGCCACGGGTCCCGGGTTGACAGTGTCATTGTCTCAGCCTGTATCCGCACAGCATGGTAATCCAGAGAAAGTGCAGCATTGATGCAGTTGCCCGGATAGAGGCGGTGCTCTTTGAGTTGATTTCGTGTGCAGTGACAGCCAAACAGGAGGCCAGATGTGGCTAACTGTTTGAGTGCCTGATGATACTGTTTAGTTTGCTTGCTCTGATAGAGGACAGGGTGATCCCAGTAGAGGTGGTGCTGTTCCAGTGTCTTTAAAATGGCGCTGGAGGCACCTGTAACGACTCTGGGAGGGTCCAGGTCCTCGATACGCAAGAGCCACTCTCCATGGTGTCGTTTTGCTTCCAGGTAGCTTCCCACTGCGGCAATCAACGAGCCAAAGTGGAGGTCACCAGAAGGGCTGGGTGCAAATCGCCCTCTGTAGAGTTGGGTGGGTTGATCTTTTGGCAACATACGTAAATAAATAATTGTTATAATAGGCGAATATTGTTTTTATTTGTTGGGGATATTATGCAGAATCTTGAGAAGAAAAGAGAAGATTGTCGTACGGTGATTAAAGGAGAGCGGGAGGATGGTGCGCAGTTCCGGCCGAGTGACTGGATTGAACGGATCGCGTCACAGATTGCGCAGTCCGGACAGGGTAAAAATCTCCGCTACCGGGATTGTGCACGTCCACGTGTGATTAATGGTGAAAAATGTCTGGTAGTTGAGCAGCGTTTGGGAGAAAAAGATCCGCATGCATTTGCTTTTGTGCAGGAGTTTGCACTGAGTAATCAGCTAAAGGTGGTCGAAGAGTGTGAGAGCACCTAGCTCCTGCTATAACACTGTAGAACTTAAAATCGGTCACCAATAAAAAAAGCAGCTACCCAATGACATGATGTATCAGTAGCTGCTTTTTAGATTGGGTTACCAAAATCGCTGGATTAGGTAGATTTCTCTTTGATCTCTTCCAGCTCTTTACAGTCAATACAGAGTGTTGCAGTAGGACGTGCCTCGAGACGGCGGATACCGATTTCGATACCGCACGATTCGCAGTAGCCGTACTCTTCTCCTTCGAGGCCATGTAAGGTTTTATCAATCTTACCAATTAATTTGCGCTCACGGTCACGGGTTCTCAGCTCTAGTGAGAACTCCTCTTCCAGGGTAGCCCTGTCGCTCGGATCGGGTAGATTAGCGGTCTCATCCTGCATGTGGTGAACAGTACGATCAACCTCTTCCATGAGTTGATGTTTCCAGGCTAGAAGAATTCCTTCAAAATGCTTCTTCTGGTGCTCATTCATGTACTCTTCGCCCTTTTTGGGCTTGTAAGGCGCGATGCCTCCGAACAGTGTTGACTGCTTCTTTGCAGTAGCCATAACGGTCATTACTCCTGACAGCTTTTTGGAAAGGGCGCATTGATACCAGATTGGATGGGTTCTGGCAACATCTTCTGCACTGATCTAGTAAAGTTACCTTAAAAAAGGGCTATTTTACAGTATCCACCGGCAGTTCACCGTTCAAACTGATGAAAAATGAGGCAGTGATCCCGGAGGTTTTGTTCAATGTGGTGAGACAATAGGTTTTGGTAAAATGGGTGAATTTTGAGAGTGTAGTCAGGGTGTTTTTTGTGAGAGCTACCTTTTGACCAACTGTTTTACTATACTACTGAAGGATTAAGTTTAGTAACAGTGATTGTAGATAATTAGGAGATGAGTCGATGAAGGCATTGATTTTTGATGTAGATGGAACTTTAGCAGACACCGAACGTGATGGACATCGAGTCGCATTTAATCTGGCCTTTGCAGAAGCAGGGTTGGGCTGGGAGTGGGATGAGGCGCTTTATGGTGAGTTGTTAGCGGTCACCGGTGGTAAAGAGCGTATTCTCAACTACATCAATACGAATAATCCAGAGCGTCCCGAGGTGGAGGATTTGAGTGCCTGGATTGCAGCTTTACACGCTTCCAAGACACGTCACTTTGTGACGCTGATGGAGGCGGGCAAGATCCCGCTGCGTAGTGGTGTTCGTCGTCTGCTGACGGAGGCACATGATGCGGGGGTACCACTGGCAATTGCCACGACGACGACCCCGCAAAACGTCTCGGCGCTACTGGAAAATGCACTCTTCCCCGGAGCAGAGTCCTGGTTTGAGGTGATTGGTGCAGGAGACATTGTGCCAGCCAAGAAGCCTGCCCCGGATATCTATACCTATGTGATGGAACAGATGCGGTTAAAGCCAGAAGAGTGTATTGCCTTTGAGGATTCATCGAATGGAATCCGCTCTTCGAGGGCTGCAGGGCTAAGGACCATAGTGACTGTGAATGGGTATACAGCAGATGAAGATTTTAGCGAGGCAGTACTGGTATTGGATCAGATGGGCGAGGCTGCAGATCCATGCCGTGTAATAGCAGGAAAAGAGATGGGGAAGCAGTGTCTTGATCTGGAGTGGGTACGCGCTCTTTGGGAAGCATAATTGGTGCATTTCTCGAAACGCTCTGAGGAGATTCAACCCTTCCATGTAA
The DNA here is from genome assembly GCA_013349825.1 of Gammaproteobacteria bacterium. Classification (GTDB taxonomy): domain Bacteria; phylum Pseudomonadota; class Gammaproteobacteria; genus Thiopontia. The sequence continues at coordinate 6,078 of DUYW01000002.1, forward strand.
TGGATATTTTGGCTCGGGCCAGAAAGTTGGAGCGTGAGGGGCGGAGTGTGATCCATATGGAGATTGGCGAGCCTGACTTTAATACCCCACAACCAATAGTAGATGCAGGGATTGCCGCGCTGCAGAGTGGTTATCACCACTATACACCAGCATTGGGTCTGCCGGCGCTGCGCAGTAAAATTGCGGCTTACTATAGAGACCAGTATGGTGAGGCCGTCTCCTCCAGTAGAGTAGCGGTTACTCCCGGCTCTTCTGGTGCGTTACAGCTGTTGATTGCTCTATTGGTTAATCCGGGGGAAGAGGTGTTGATGGGAGATCCCGGTTATCCCTGTAATCGCCACTTTACCCGACTGTTTGAGGGGCGGGTTGTCTCAATTCCGGTCACTGCAGCAGAGCGTTTTCAGCTGACTGCAAGGCTGGTGGAACAGCACTGGAGCGATAGGAGTCGTGTGGTGATGATCTCCTCCCCCTCCAATCCAACCGGTACCGTGATTGATGCAGAGGAGCTGGAACGTATTGCTGCTGTGGTTGCAGAGCGGGGCGGGGCACTGATTGTAGATGAAATCTATCAGGGGCTTGTCTATGGTGATGAGAGTACTACTGCGGTTAATTTGCAGGGGCAGGTCTATGTAGTAAACAGCTTCTCTAAATATTACGGAATGACAGGTTGGCGTTTGGGGTGGTTGGTTGCCCCGGAGGTTGCGATGGATGGTCTGGATCGGCTGGCGCAGAACCTCTTTTTGGCGGCACCGACCCCCTCTCAATATGCGGCCCTAGAGGCGCTTGAACCGGAAACAGCGTTGGTTTTGAAGAAGCGCCGGGATCAATTTCAGCAGCGGCGAGACTTCCTCTATTCAGCCTTGATAAAGCTGGGGTTCAAGATTGACCATCTTCCTGAAGGGGCCTTCTACCTCTATGCGGACTGCTCTAACTTTAGTGAAGACAGTAGCCAGTTTGCAATGGAGTTGCTGGAGCAGGCGGGTGTGGCGATTACCCCAGGTAAAGACTTCTCGACACTAGACCCAGACCGCTGGGTCCGTTTCGCCTATACCACCTCACTACAGCAGTTGCAGCAAGGGGTGGATCGAATTGCCCAGTTTGTTGAACCATTGAGGTAATCATCTTGGAACAACCATTGTGACACTACAACAATTTCGTGCCATTACCTTGCCACCGTCCTTGCAGCGGTTGGGAGAGTGGGTCGGTGGTGGCGGTATGATTTACTGGTTCTGGTGGGTTTTGGTTGAAAAGGGGGCTTTGAGGTCACTGACGGAAAGCCCGGCTCTACAAGAGATTTTATTGGGGCTGCCATTGATCCTTATTTTGCCTGCGATCTACTATACAGCGATCTTTTTGTTGTTACGATTTGGGGTGTGGCTGCTGCTCCCCATAGAGAAAAAGCCGATGGATCAGGAGGATCCACCGGCCTTTTTGGATGATTAACTCAAAAGTTAATTGACTCGGGCTAAATCAGAATTACTTGGCAATTGAAGCGTTATAGGGAGCAATTCCGTAGTATGGGGTTGCAGAATAGTTCTCAGTGCGCAGATCAGAGATTCCCTTGAAACGGCTGTTCTCAGCCATGTCCATGTCGCTTTCCATGTTTGAGCTACCCTTACCAGAGGCGTTAACGGTCATGCTGAAGTTACCTTCAGCATCTGCTGCACCTTTGCCGGCACCACGACTTTTTCCATTAAACGCACCATCGGCAGAACCAGTTCCGTAACCACTTTGGTTGTCATCACCACTGAAGAAAGCGGAAGCACTAGAGGCAACAGCTGCAAGAGCGATGGCAGCGATAATCTTTTTCATTATAATAATCTCCAAAAAATGTATAGGGTCTGTGGGTGTCTACGGTTGGTAGTTTCACCCACGCGATTAAGTTGATGGCGCGGATTATATAGATAATAAAGTATATTGCATAATACTTATAGTTTATGCGGCATAAGTTTTTTATATTTATGTGAGGGTAATTTTGGGGTCTTGTGGAGGGTTTCATATACTCTGGGTGTTGCACCAGATACGGATTAGGTTATAGTGAGGCAGATAGCCCTTAAAACTTGGATGGAGAATAAAAATAATGAAAAAATTGGTGGGAGTGTTGATGTTGGCTTCAGCGGTGACGGTTCAGGCAGAGACCCATTTGAGTTGTGATATTGATGAGATCGATCAATATACCGGTGAGGTTATACACAGTGATGATGTGAAGGTTGTGGTGCCTGATCAGAACAGTCGTAAAAAGCATGCGAGTGATGACAAAGAGTTTAAAAGTTATGAGGAGTGGGTGATCAACCCGAAGGCCTCAATCTACCGTTTCCGTGGAAAGCTTGACGGCGAACTGGTGACATTAGAGAAGAGCATGATTGAGGCGGGTACCGGAATTGTGCGGGGTGAAATTCGTCACAAGGAGTTAGAGGACCGTCCACGTAAGCAAAGTACGTATGAAGGGCGCTGCTATCTGGATCAGTAAGTCAAACGGATCATCATTGAGATCTCAACAAGGCCTGCTCCTGAAAAGAGCGGGCTTTTTTGTTGATCTATCTAACATGGAGAAGAGAGTTGTGCGCCGTTTAAGTCTGAACCTGAATGGCTTGTACTGCCTGGTTAGCTTTCTCCCTGGCTTGATCGGTGCTCTCTGCACGGGCCAGGACAACCCCCATGCGCCTGCGTCCGGTGACTTCAGGTTTGCCAAATAGCCGAAGTTGAGTGTCTGGCTCCTGTAAGGCTGTCTCGATGCAGTTAAAACAGACGTTGTCTGACTCTCCCTCAACCAGCACAACGCTAGAGGCTGAAGGGCCATGTAGATGAATGTTAGGGATTGGAAGACCTAAAATGGCTCGGGCATGGAGAGCAAATTCAGAGAGATCTTGCGAGATCAGAGTGACAAGTCCCGTATCATGGGGACGGGGTGAAACCTCGCTAAAGATCACCTGGTCCCCCTGTATGAAGAGTTCAACACCAAACAGACCCATGCCACCCAAGGCATCAGTGACCTCTTTAGCGACCTTCTCTGCTGCGGCCAATGCTGAGGGTGGCATCTGTTGAGGTTGCCAAGACTCTCTGTAATCCCCCTCTTCCTGTCGATGTCCAATCGGTAGACAATAGGAGGTACCGTCTCGATGACGAATCGTGAGAAGTGTGATCTCATAATCAAAATCAACGAAACCTTCAATAATGACCCGGCCAGCGCCACTGCGTCCTCCCTGCTGGGCATAGTCCCAAGCGAAATCAATGTCGTTGCGGTTATACAGAGTACTCTGCCCTTTTCCTGAAGAGGACATGATCGGTTTGACAATGCAGGGCATTCCAATGGCTTCTATGGCCTCTAGATATTCAGGTTTTGAGTCGGCAAATCGATAAGATGAAGTTTTGATATTGAGGGTCTCAGCGGCGAGCCGACGGATCCCTTCCCGGTTCATGGTTAATTGGGCGGCACGTGCCGTGGGTATGACGGTGTACCCCTCCTGCTCCAGCTCAAGCAGAGTATCTGTTGCAATGGCCTCAATTTCAGGAACGATCAGATCAGGACTCTCGGTCTCTACAATTTTACGAAGCGCATCCCCATCCAGCATCGAGATGACATGGGAGCGGTGTGCCACCTGCATCGCCGGGGCGTTGGGGTAACGATCCACAGCAATCACCTCAACTCCCAATCGCTGTAGCTCTATAGCAACCTCTTTACCGAGTTCACCGCTGCCACAAAGCAGTACACGTGTAGATGAGGAGGAGAGAGGTGTGCCGATCGTCGTCATTGTTTGGTTCCGTGTGGTGTGGTTATTTGTTATTGAGTAGAGGATATCATCTACCAATCTATAGAGTGAGACGATAGAATTCATCCATAAATTAAACCGTTTTTTGGAGTATAGGGATGTTAAAAGTAATACGGGTTCTGTTTTTGAGTTTTTTGCTGGCAGGCTGTTCCGACAGCGGTAATGCAGTGGGTGGTATAGAGGAGGGGTTTGAAGTTACTACATTCGTTCAGGGTAGCGGGAAAGCGGCTGTATTTGGCGATATAGTTTCTGTCCATTACACAGGCACCTTAACCGATGGGACAAAATTTGACTCAAGTCGTGATAGAGACAAACCCTTTACCTTTACACTGGGAGCGGGGCAGGTGATCTCTGGTTGGGAACATGGTGTTAAGGGGATGAAACGTGGAGAGCAACGTAAGCTGGTTGTGCCACCATCGATGGGATATGGTAGCCGTACCGTTTCGGTGATTCCAGCGAACTCCACACTGCTGTTTGATGTGGAGTTGCTTGATATCCTCTCCTATACCAATATCGATAATGATGAGTTGAATGCACTGCTCAAGGAGGGGGGAGTTACACTGGTGGATATCCGTCGACCGGAAGAGTGGAAGCAGACCGGGATTATTGAAGGTTCCGAAATGATCACTGCGTTCACCAAGCGAGGTGGGCTGGATCCGCAGTTTGGTAAGAAGTTTTTACAGCGTTTTACTGCAGAAGATCGGGTTGTACTTATCTGCAGAACGGGTAATCGTACAGCTCGCCTCTCACAGGCTCTTATCAAGGAGATGGGTTGGAAGAATGTATATAACGTAGAAAAGGGGATTACTGACTGGATTAAACGAGGTAACCCTGTGGTTCAGCCAGTGGGTTAGTGTCAGAGATAAGGTTTAAATTTAAGTGCTCAGAAGAGGTTATAGTTTGTAGTCGGAAATTTTCTGTTTTGATCTATTCTCGGATAGCCATCTGACGGTGTTGCTGTGGTATGGTTGTATTGAGTTTTTAGGTGATGAGTAGTATAATCGTCAACAATTCCATTGAATAATGATTTATATTTTAGAGGCAGATCTGAATAATGAAAACGGTAAATAGCGGTGTAATGGCCACAACATTGATAGCTAGCATGGTGCTGGCGAGTTCTGCGTCTGCATTTTGGAATCCCAAGGATTGGGACATGAAAGATGGGTGGGGAAAAGGTTCAGACCACCCTATGGCGCCGCTTGGTTGGGGCAGTAAAGATGGTAGAGGCCCTTTTGGGGGAGAGAATGGGTGGGGAGCGGTGGACTCTATGGTGGATAGTATGGGTATGGGAGATGCGATGAGTGATCTCAATACCGATGTGGAGTGGGACCTCAATCTGGATACTCAATTAAAAGGTAAGGCTCACGGTGAGGGCAAGGGGAGCGGTGAGGGGAAAAATCGAACCCAGTCTCGAGCCCGTTCTGATGTGCGTCACTATGGAGATCAATACAATCGCCCCTACTATTTTGGGGCACCAGCAGGGCCACAAGGGTATGCACCCTATCCCTACGCTCAACAGCAACCCCAAATGATGGGTGGGGCAGCACCTTTTGCACCTGCAATGCCTCCGATGATGCCACAACAGATGATGCAGCAGCCAATGGTACAACCGCAGATGATGCAGCCACAAATGATGCAGCAGCCGTACTACCCTAACTGGAGGTAGTCAGGTTCTATTTAAGTGAGTAAATCAAAAGCCCTCTGATGAGGGCTTTTGATTATTAGGAAACTCAGAATTATTCAGAGGTTCCTTACCCGTTTTTTAACTCCGCATGAGCAGCAGCCAGGCGTGCAATCGGTATGCGTGGTGCTGAGCAGGAGACATAATCGAGTCCGATCTGGTTACAGAAGCGGATGGATGCCGGGTGCCCACCATGCTCACCGCAGATTCCTACCTTGAGATCGGGTTTTACGGCTCGTCCCCATTCGACTGCGAGCTTCATCAGTTTGCCGACACCACTGGTGTCGAGAACCTCAAAAGGGTTGTCATGGAGGATCTCATTTTCGTTATACATGGGCAGGAATTTGTTCTCGGCATCTTCACGAGAGAATGAGAAGGTAGCCTGGGTGAGATCATTGGTACCAAAAGAGAAGAATTCAGCACTCTTTGCCAGTGAATCAGCACGCATACAGGCACGAACGACCTCAATCATGGTACCAAATTTAAACTTCAGCTGTACCTTATACTTCTCTTCAACCTGCTGCTGCACCACCTGAACATACTCTTTGATCCGCTCCAGCTCTTTTACTGTGCTGACCTGAGGGATCATAATCTCTGGCTCAATTGGGACACCATCCTGTATACAGATTGCAGCTGCTTCAAGAATAGCCTGAATCTGCATACTATAAATCTCCGGGAAGGTAATTCCCAAGCGAACACCACGATGTCCAAGCATCGGGTTCACCTCATGGAGTGCATTGACCTTGTTGAGCATCGCCTCTTTCTGCTGGATTGCCTCATCGACAAGGTGCGTCTCGGCAAAGGTTTGTACATTGGGGAGTTGGTCGGCAGGAAAGAGATTTTGTACGGTATCTGCCAGAATGTTCATGCCAGAGACGGTACTTCTCAACTGATGAAGTTTGTCGAGATCGTACTGAATATGTTCCTGAGAGGGGAGGAACTCATGGATGGGTGGGTCTAAAAGTCGAATGGTGACAGGGCGAGGAGACATGACTCGAAACAGTGCTGAGAAATCATCCCGCTGGATTGGTAGCAGTTTGTTCAGTGCGATTTGCCGCTGCTTCTGATCTTCGGCAACAATCATCTCAACAACAATTGGAAGGCGATCTGTGGCATTGAACATGCGTTCAGTACGACAGAGCCCAACCCCCATAGCACCATACTTGAGCGCACGTGTTCCATCTTCCGGGCTATCGGCATTGGCCATCACTTTCAATCTTGAAACTTTATCAGCCCAGCCGAGTAACTTTTTCAGTGCCTCTGTGAACTCTGCTTCAACCATCGGTACCTCTCCAATGTAGACACCGCCACTGGTGCCATTGAGGGTAATGGTATCTCCCTCGTAGATGGTGTGTTCTCCAATCGTTGCTTCCCGTTTACGAACATCGACGGAAATCTCTTCAGCACCAGCGACGCAAGGTTTTCCCATCCCTCTGGCGACCACAGCAGCATGAGAGGTTTTGCCACCACGACTGGTGAGGATTCCAAGAGAGGCGAAGAAACCGTGGATATCCTCTGGTTTGGTCTCCTCTCGAATTAAAATGACGGGGGTCCCATCGGCACCAATGCGTACTGCACGATCAGCATCAAAGACAGCCTGACCACTGGCTGCTCCCGGAGAGGCAGGCAACCCTCGTGCAACAGGTGTTGCATGCGTTGTAGGGTCGATTCTGGGGAATAGCATCTGTTCCAGCATTTCTGGCTGGACGCGAAGCAGGGCCTGCTCACGGTTGATCAGTTTCTCTTTGACCAGGTCGACAGAGGTTTGAACCATCGCCTGAGCATTCATCTTACCGTTACGTGTCTGTAGGCAGTAGAGCACACCCTGTTCAATAGTGAATTCAAAATCCTGAATTTCATGGTAGTGCTGTTCCAGACGATTACGCAATACCTGTAGTTCTTGATAGAGCCGTGGCATCTCCTGCTCTAGTTCGGCAATTGGTTTGGGGGTACGGATTCCAGCAACCACATCTTCACCTTGGGCATTGGTGAGATACTCACCAAACAGCAGATTTTCACCACTGCCGGGGTTGCGGGTAAAGGCAACCCCGGTCGCACTGTCATCTCCACGATTACCAAAGACCATGGTACAGATATTGACGGCAGTACCGTTGGCCATCTCTGGAGTGATATTGAATTCCCTGCGATAGTCGACAGCACGCTTGCCAGACCAAGATCCAAATACTGCCTTGATTGCGATCTCCAGCTGCTCCATAGGGTCTTGAGGGAAGGGTTCCCCCAGATGTTGTTCAATGATTTGCAGAAAACGGTCACAGACCTGTTTTAAGGCACTGCTGTCAAGATCGACATCTTCTTTAATACCTCTGTTGAGCTTGATGGAGTTGAAGGCTTCATCGAAAACCTCATCTGAAATACGTAGTGCAACATGACCAAAGAGCTGGATAAAACGGCGATAAGCATCGTAGCTGAAGCGTGCGTCCCCTGTTTGCTGGATGAGGCCTTGTAGTGTCTCTTCATTAAGGCCCAGGTTGAGGATGGTATCCATCATTCCGGGCATCGATAAGGCCGATCCGGAGCGGACCGAGACCAGTAGTGGATTGGCGGGGTCCCCCAGCCCTTTTCCACTCTCCTTTTCAAGCCGGGTAATGGCGCTCTTAACCTCCTTCATCATTGTGTCGGGCAGACGGCGACGCTGGTGAGACTCAGTGCCTGATGAGAGGTATTCTAGGCAGGCCTCCGTCGTGATGACAAAGCCAGGCGGTACATTGAGGCCAATCTGTGTCATTTCACAGAGGTTGGCCCCTTTGCCACCTAAAAGCTGTTTATTCTGTCCATCACCATCCGCGAAGGCGTAGACAAACTGTTGGGAGGTCGATTTTATAGGTGCCATGAGGGTCTCCAGGTTTCTTTGAAAGTTTTAATATTATGAGATCGTAAGCCATCGGTAAGCCTGCTCAATTTGCTCTTCTGCAGTGGGTGGGCGTTGCCAAAAAAACTGGACCAACATAACCGTCCAGATACGGCGGTCGGCACCATAAAGATTAACCAGATTAAGAGTCTCCCCCCCCTCAGATGGAGGGCGCTCTATCCCCATTGAATCAATTGAGAGTTGATAGGGTTCAAGTCGCAGATATTGAGCTGGATCACGCATGATCTGCTCAAAGTGGCCAATGGTATTGTTGATGTCGAGTCGCTGGCTGAGTTCTCGCCACTGTTTCCAGAGTTGTTCGATTTCACGTTGAGGCTGTTCCCGGTCAGGAGGGTTGGATTGACGCAGCTCGCCCTCCATCTTTTTTCCTTGAAGAAAAAGTTGCTGTCGCTGCTGCTCAAGAGATTGAATTGATTCACGCACCTCATTGGCGAGTCGTTTTAGAAAATGGTCTTGCAGTAGTTGACGTGCTTCATTCTCTGATGCCGCAGGAAAGATAAAGGTATGATCTTTGAAATTGATGGCTTGTTGAGGAACATCACTTCTTAATACCCCTCCTTGCTGCTCGATACCATATCGCTGGATACGGTCCCAACGTACCCCCATGACAGCAAACATACACTGTTCGCCCGGTTGTGGCGGGGTGTACTGTTTCATTGCGATACTGAGGTGGAGATTTTTTGTCAGCTCTCTGGCAGATGCAAAAAGTGCATGAACCAGAGGGTTATTGTTAAAGTGTTCATGGGTCATCGCTACCGGGCCGGGTATTTCGGTGGTCAGCGCCTCTACATACTGGATCGCTTTCTGCATAGCGCTACGGTATTGATTTGGGTAGCCGGCACTCTGTAGTAGCTGCGGATTGATGGCGGAAACAAACTTATGGAGTTCACGATCCAGATTGGCCCGTGACTCAGACCGGGCTTTCCAACTGTGCCATAACTTTGTAAACATAGACGTGACTGAACGGTATCCGTTGACTCTTTATTTGGTGTCATTATGCAGTATTGAGATGAAGGTTGGATGAAATTGTGTGGTCTGTCGTGATCGAATTTGATTATTTGATCAGGTATCATCTATTTAATATTTTTTAGTTGCAGGAGTCATCACCGCTGGTGAAAGTTCTATTTGTTAGTTCAGAGGCCCACCCCTTGGTAAAAACGGGTGGATTAGGAGATGTAGCGGGAGCACTACCCCGATCATTGCAAGCGGAAGGGGTCGATGTGCGCTTGTTGCTGCCGGCTTATCGTCATGTTTTGCAGCAGGTAGAATCGACAAAACCACTCTTCTCAATGGGGGACCTGTTAGGCACCGGTGAGGTGTGGCTATTGCAGGGGTACCACCCGCAGGTGACAGTCCCGATCTGGTTGGTTGATTGTCCTGCGCTGTTTGATCGACCCGGTGGCCCCTATCAAGATGAGGAGGGGAGCGATTGGGCCGACAATGGAATCCGGTTTTCACTGTTTGCTCGTGCTGCTGCACTGCTGGGTATTTCAGGTGCCTTAACCGGGTGGCGGCCTGATGTACTCCACTTGAATGACTGGCAGAGCGGTTTTGTACCGCTCTGGCTGAAGCACTGGGGAGCTGAACGACCGGCAACTCTGTTTACGGTGCATAATCTGCAGTATCAAGGGGTATTTCCAAAAACGCTATTGAGCGAGGTGGGTTTACCTGAACACTTCTACTCAATGCATGGGGTGGAGTATCATCAACAGGTCTCCATGTTGAAGGCGGGCCTCTATTATGCAGATCAGCTCTCTACTGTAAGCCCTACCTATGCCAATGAGATTCAATCCACTGAGATGGGAGAGGGGTTAGATGGATTGTTGGCAGATCGCAGTGAACAGTTGAACGGTGTGCTTAATGGTATCGATACTGCGGTTTGGAATCCGCAACAGGATGAGTCTATTGCAAAAAAATATAGTCTTGAGACGCTGTCGTCGCGAGCGATCAACAAAGAGCAGCTACAGACCACTCTGGGGGTATCAGTCAATGATGAGGCTCCTCTGTTTGGCTTGGTGAGTCGCCTGGTCCCCCAGAAAGGGGTTGATCTGCTGTTGACGGTGATTCCTGAGATATTGCAACGTGGCGCTCAACTGGTTGTGCTGGGAAGTGGGGATAGCGCTCTGGAACAGTGGCTGCTCCACCTTCAACAGCAATGGCCGCAACAAGTCGGGGTGTGGATTGGTTATAATGAACCATTGGCACATGCAATGATGGCCGGGTCAGATGTTATTTTGGTCCCTTCGCGTTTTGAACCGTGTGGGTTGACTCAGATGTATGCACTCCGATATGGTGCGCTTCCGTTGGTTCGTCGTACCGGCGGGTTGGCAGATACAGTAGACCAACAGAGTGGTTTTCTGTTTGATGATGTATCCTCTGAAAGTTTAGCTGTTGTACTGCATGAAGCTGTTGACAGCTACTCAGATCGAAAACTCTGGAAACAGAAACAGCAATACGCAATGAAGCAGGCACTCGGTTGGGAGCGTTCTGCAAAACATTATATTGAGATTTACCAATCACTGATGCAGGTAGAAGAATAATGAGCGATGAGAATTTAAGACAACCGATTGAGCATGTTGCGGCAAGTTGTCTGGGGGCAGAGCTGGATGAGGATCTGCGCGAGCTACTGCAGGATCCCAAAACGTTACAGGCACAATTAGTGGATGTGATGGTGAAAATTGAGGGTAAAGACCCTCTGTTCGCAACCTCACGTGACTGGTTCTATGCACTTGCCTACCTGCTTCGGGGGGCAATGAATCAGCTGTTTATCCGTTCAGCGCGTCATCATCATCGCCTTGATGTGCGTCGAGTCTACTATCTCTCTCTTGAATATCTTCCCGGTAGACTGCTCTACAAAACCTTGTTGGATCTCTGTCTGTTGGACAGCGCAAAGGCTGCAATGGAGGAGATGGGGGTTAACTTGGAATCCTTGAAGGACGAAGAGGTCGATCCTGCATTGGGTAATGGAGGATTGGGCCGTTTGGCGGCCTGTTTTCTCGATAGTTTGGCTACACACAGCTATGCCGGTTATGGGTATGGTATCCGTTACGAGTATGGACTATTTCGTCAAAAGATCGATAAGGGCGAACAGCACGAGCAGCCTGAGCATTGGCTCCGGTATGGTTCACCATGGGAATATGCGCGCCCCAGTACCCTCTATTCGATCCGTTTTTATGGTCACGTGACTCACTACCAGAACGAAGAGGGTAAAGAGGTGAGTCGTTGGGTAGAGACACAAGATTTGATTGCGATGGCCTTCGATAACCTGATCAGTGGTTATCGATCAGAGACCGTAGGCAACCTGAGACTCTGGTCTGCACGTGCTTCGCGTGACTTTGATCTGAGTACCTTTAATCAGGGTAACTATATGGATGCGGTAAAAGAGAAGACCACCAGTGAAAATCTGGCTAAGACCCTCTACCCCGATGACAGTACCTTTGTGGGTCAGGAGTTGCGCCTGAAACAGGAGTACTTTTTTGTCAGTGCATCACTGCAGGATATTGTCTCCCGACACCTGCGTGACCACCACACACTGGATGAGCTGGCTGAAAAGGTGGTTATTCAGCTTAATGACACTCATCCTGCATTGGCGGTACCGGAGATTCTCCATATCCTGATCGATCAACATAAGTATGAGTTTGATGCTGCCTGGGCACTGACCAAGAAGTTGTTCTGTTATACCAACCATACACTGCTCTCAGAGGCGTTGGAGAGCTGGCCGGTGTGTATGTTGGAGACATTACTGCCACGTCATATGGAGTTGATTTTCCACATCAATGAGGTCTTTCTGGAGGAGGTGAGGCACTACTTCCCCGGTGACTTGGGTAAATTGGGGGCACTCTCATTGATTGATGATGATAACCATCGTGTGCGCATGGCACACCTTGCAATTGTTGGAAGTCAACGTGTGAATGGGGTTGCAAAATTGCATACCGAGCTACTTCGTACACAGCTCTTCTCTGACTTTGATGCGCTCTATCCGGAGCGTTTTATCAATGTGACCAATGGCATTACACCGCGTCGCTGGTTATTGGAATCCAATAGCGGGTTGACTGAGCTGTTGGCGAACCATTTAGGAGAGGGTTGGGTGCGTGACTTGGGGCAGTTAGCGCGTCTGGCTAAAATGAGTGAAAAGAAGAAGTTCCGCACCGATTTTCTTGCACAACTACAGCAGGTGAAGTTGGAGAATAAGCAGCGCCTGGTTGAAATGGTGCAGCAGCGTGTGGGGATTGATATTTCTGATCAGGCTCTGTTTGATGTGCAGGTGAAACGGTTGCATGAATATAAACGACAGCTACTCAATTTGCTTCATGTGGTGGCTCGTTATCAGAAAATTCGTGCTGGTGATACAGCAGAGTTGGTGCCCCGAGTCATCATCTTTGCCGGCAAGGCGGCACCTGGCTACTACATGGCTAAGCAGATCATTCGTCTGATCCATGATGTTGCCGATGTGGTCAACTTTGATCCTGTAGTGGGTGACCTGCTTAAAGTGGTCTTTATACCGGATTATAAAGTCTCTGATGCCCAGATCATCATTCCCGCAGCCGATCTCTCTGAGCAGATCTCAACAGCAGGTATGGAGGCCTCAGGTACCGGTAATATGAAATTAACGCTGAATGGTGCGTTGACCATTGGTACACTGGATGGGGCCAATATTGAGATTCGAGAGATGGTTGGAGAGGATAACTTCTTCCTCTTCGGACACACAACAGAAGAGGTGCAGGGGTTAAGGCAACATGGCTATGAGTCTGCTCGCTATTACCATGAGAATGAAACCCTGCGTACAGCATTAGATGCAATTGCAGGTGGCTTCTTCTCGCAAGGAGACCCTTGTCGCTACCAAGGGTTAGTCGATAGTCTGTTGCACGGAGACTTCTTTATGGTGCTGGCCGATTTCCAGAGCTATATTGATGAACAGGCACGTGTTGATGAGGTTTATCGTGATCAGCAGGAGTGGAATCGACAGGTGCTGCAGAATATTATTGGTGTCGGTTACTTCTCTTCAGACCGTGCGATACATCAATATGCTTCTGAAATTTGGGGGATCACCCCCGTTTAACGGTGTCTTAGCAGTCAACAATTTCGTGGATACGACGACGTACACCATTGAGCTGTTTTAAATTTCTCTCTTGGTAGGCAACAGTGAGCTGGGAGATGAGCGCGTAAAACAGCGTCTGTCTTTTGCCTCTCAGCCTTTTCTCCTGACACTCCTCTTTATAGAGGATCTTGAGAATGGCAATGCTTTGACTGATGTAAAGTTTAAGCTGCTCCTGGGTCTTTTTTTGCAGGGCAACTTGCGCATAAGAGAGCATGAAATCTGCGCTCTCCAGTAGCTGCACGGTTCTGCGGTCATAGGAACGGCTGGGGCTGTTTTTCGATTGCTGATGCATGATCTTTCTCCTGTTATGTTGACGCTCTTTTGTCGGTGAGCGGCTTTATAGAAGAAAAAGCATAAAATATGCCAATCTGTAAATGAGTCCTTTTAATTCGCTCTCTCTGCCTGTAGAGCTTCTGTTGCCTTGATCCAGCCCGGTTGCTGAGAGAGCAGCTCCAGCGCAGTAGCAATTCTGCGTCGCCAGTTGGGACGCTGGTCCGGAGTGCCTGGTTGGTTGATGGGGAGTGGTTCCAGCAGCAGATCATCCAGATTAACCATCATTAATCGTGCAGGAGTTCTGGCAATAAAGGTCTGTAGCGCAACCATGATAGCCAATAGCTGTTGCGGCGAATCCTGACTATCGCCGGGCTCATCTCTCCATAGCTGTTGGTCGGTGAGCGCAGCGAGCAGAACCTCTCGCTCTTCTGCAGGGGCATTTTTCCAGAAACCGGCAAAGGTGTGCAGGTCATGAGAGGAGAGAGTTGCCAGAGCAACCTCCTTCCAGAGTTCAGGGCGTATATAGAGGCCACTGGGATATCGCTGAAACCAGAATAGCTGGTAGGAGAGAAAATGAATCTGGTTGATCTCCTCACTAAACCCTTCGGGTACCGTTCCAAGGTCTTCCCCGATAATCATGCACTGGTTACGCTGACTCTCCAATTTTAAAATTGCGAACAGCTCCTGTTGCGGATAGTGCACATAGGTCCCATTGGTTGCATTTAAACCAGCATTCATCCAATAGAGTCGGGTGAGTGACATTACATGGTCTATGCGCAAGGCACGGGCATACTGCATATTTGAACGCACCATCTCAATAAAAGGGTGGTAGTGGTGCTCTCGCAGTGTAAGGGGGTTAAAGGGAGACATACTCCAGCACTGCCCTTCTGGGGCAAATTGATCCGGGGGGGCACCAAATTCGATATCTTCAGCGTAGTATTCACGATCCATCCAGCTGTCAGCCCCTTGCGGACTTGACCCTGTAGCGAGGTCAAGATAGAGCATTCCGCTGGCAGAACGTTCCAGTTGTTGGTGACACTCCCACTGTAAAAATAGATGGAACGCAATTTTATCTCGATATTTCCCAGAGAACCGCTGAACAGCCTCAGAGTGATAAAACTGCAGTTCGGCAGGCCAGGTTTTCCACTCTGCAGAACCGTAGACTTCAGCTAGTGCACAGTAGAGTGCATAGCGCCAGAGGGGGTGTTGGTGTTGTGAAAGTTCATCATAAAATTGGTTGAACTGCTTCAGGCGAGATTGTTCTCCATGCTGTAAAAGGGTAAACAGTGCCCTGAACTGCGGCCATTTGAATGCGGCGACCCCACTATAATCGACCCAGTCACCACTGCGAAGCTGCTCCAGAGTGTGTTGAGTCTTCTTGCTAAAATAGGCTGTACGCAGCTTTCCCGCCTGCTTGGAGGTTTCAGAAAATTCTGGGAATGAGGCGACACGCAGATAGAGGGGATTGAGTGCCTTGCGGCTGGAGGGGTAGTAGGGGCTAGCCTGCTCAGGGTATTCAGGAAAGAGTGCATGGAGTGGGTTGACACCTACAAGATGGGCGCCGGCCTGTTGTGCGAGGTGGACCACCCCTGAAAGGTCTGTCAGGTCACCAATCCCCTCATTGTTATCGCTACGTAGTGTATAGAGATGGATCTGTATACCCCACGCTCTCTTCTGTTCAAGGCTCCAGCCCGAAGCAGGTGCAACAATGACCATGGATTCAGCAAGCAGAGTTTTTTGTGTTGAATGAGCGCTCTGTTTGATAGTGAGGGTGTGATAGCCGAGTGTTAAAGGCAGTGATAGCTCAATGGGGTAGGACTGATAAAGGGTATCATGGATAATCTGCTCATTTATCGCTGTAGCTTCAGCTGGTGGGAGCACACCTTCAATGTTCTCACCAGATTCACTGCTGAAATGCCACTGCAGTGGTTCACCCCATAGCGTATGGGGTAACGTAAGGTTGAAGCAGAGAGGTTGATGTTCTGCTGCAGTCAGTGTTGGTGGCAGAGGTGTCTGCCATGCAAGCAACTCCATCTCATCCAGTGTCTGTAGTTGGGTGATTTGTTGCAGAATAGTGAACTGATGTTCATCGGCGAGAGGGTGCCAGTGGCCCTGAATATCCCAGTAGCCAGAATCTACACCGTACAGTTCAGCAACCCGCTGTAGCTGTTCATGGTTCATCGATGACTGACTCTTGAAGCAGGGCAATGCTTTCAGCCCTTAAAAGTATATTATTGCTACTGGATGGAGGGTCAAAAGAGTGGTTTGAATGCCTTGGGTTGGCACTGTCAATAAGTGTTTTCCACTGTTTTTCTTGGGTGGGGGAGGGGAGTTTGAACTGTTGCTGCGTGTGGCTGCCATTGATGATCAGGGCGACCTTTCCGGTATCGGGGGCCGGTGTACAGCAGAGCATAATCAATGTCTTGGAGAGAGGGTCATTCCAGTGGTGAGGTTCCATCAGAATGCCTTCTTGGGTAAGCCAGTTGAAGTGTATCTTGCGGTACTGAGAGGAGTGAAACAGATGGTGGAGCTGAAAGTGGGGGATCTGGTTACGAATTTTGCTCAGATGACAGACATATTCGAGAAGGCTTTGGTTTTCAGGCTGTTTTAGCCGTGACCAGTCGATCCAGCTCATTGTTGTATCTTGACAGTAGCTATTGTTGTTGCCCTGTTGGCTGTTGCCCATCTCATCCCCGGAGAGCAGCATCGGTACCCCTTGAGAGAAGAATAGGGTGGTGAGCAGATTGCGTTTGTGTTGGTTACGATAGAAGTTTATCTCACCGTTATCGGTCTCCCCCTCTACACCATGATTGCAGCTTAGATTATGGTTGGTGCCATCCCGGTTGTCCTCGCCATTATCAAGATTGTGCTTTTGTTCATAACTGACCAGATCATGTAACGTAAATCCATCATGTGCAGTGATAAAATTGATAGAGGATTGTAGCGTACGTCCACGATCACCGAAAAGATCCTCAGAGGCGGTCAGACGTTGTCCGAGTGAGCCTAACCCGTTGTTGTCACCATTCCAGAAAGCGCGCAGATCATCACGAAAACTGTCATTCCACTCACGCCAGCCTGAAGGGAAGTTCCCGGTCTGATAACCATTGGTACCGAGATCCCAGGGTTCAGCAATCAGTTTTTGGCGGGAGAGGATGCTGTCCTGTTGGATTGCAGCAAGCAGGGCACTGTGTTGTGTGTACTGGTTAGATTCATTGCGTGCCAGAGTGGTCGCCAGATCAAAGCGGAAACCATCCACCTCCATCTCCTGACTCCAGTAGCGCAGTGAGTCGGTGACCAACTGTATAACCCGTGGATGAGAGAGGTTGAGGGTGTTGCCGCACCCTGCATCGTTGATATATTGATCAGGATGACCATCAGGATGTCTGTAGTAACTGAGGTTATCGATTCCTTTCAGAGAGAGAGTAGGCCCCAGTGCATCACCCTCACCACTATGGTTAAAGACTACATCCAGTATCACTTCAATGCCGGCATCATGGAGCTTGCGAACCATGTTACGGAACTCCTGTATTGCCGTGGGTTGGTTGAGATAGCGTGGGTCAGGGGCAAAGAAATTGAAGGGGTTATAGCCCCAGTAATTTGTCAGGTTATGTTGCTGCAGATGTTGCTCATCGGCAAAGGCGAATACGGGAAGCAGCTCAACGGCAGTGACCCCCAAGGCCTTAAGATGTTTAATGACCGGTGCAGATGCGAGTCCCTGAAAGCGACCTCTCCGGGATGCAGGGATATCAGGGTGCTGTTGAGTAAACCCTTTGACATGGAGTTCATAGAGTAATGTCTCATGCCAGGGTGTCTCCAGTTTTGGAGTCTTTGAGAGTGGCTTGGTGGCGGTAACAACCCCCTTGGGGATCCATTGCTGGTTATCACTGTTTCTGGGGGCTTCACCGCAATCATAGTGGCTTTGGTGATGCTGTAGTGATCCGCTGAGTGCTTTGGCGTAAGGGTCAATCAGCAGGTTGTTGGCATTGAAGAATAGCCCCTGTTGTGGGTCCCAAACACCATGGACACGGTAGCCATACTGTTGGCCTGGAGAGATACCGGGTAGATAACCATGCCAAATCTGATTCTCTTGATAAAGCGGGTAGCGATGCTCCTTTCCATTATTGAACAGACAGAGTTCAACCGCTTCGGCATGTGCAGAAAATAGAGAGAAGTGGGTGCCTTCACCATCCCAATGGGCTCCAATGGTAAAGAGATCACCTGGGAGAATCTTTTGGGTACTCATGAATCAAATTGCAGAATCAGGCAGCCAAGAGGGGGGATAGTCAGTGACAGGCTGCAACGTTGACCATGAAAAGGGGTTGGATGTGATTGGACTGTGCCACTGTTTCCACAGTTACTTCCACCATAGCTGGCTGCGTCAGAGTTGAGAATTTCCTGGTAGAGTCCCTCTTCAGGTACACCGATTTGATACTGTTCACGCACGATAGGGGTGAAGTTACAGACTACAACAACCGCTGAGCCCGCTCTATCTTTACGTAAAAAAGAGATAATGCCTTGTTGGTGATTATTGCAGTCGATCCACTCAAATCCATCTGATTCATGGTCGAGTTGGTGGAGTTGGTGGAGGGTTCGGTAGAGGTGGTTAAGATCGCCGACAAGATACTGCACACCACAGTGGAGGTGATGATTCGGGTTATGTTGCTCGGTTAGGTGCCAGTCCAGACTCTGTTGATGATTCCATTCGTTGATTTGACCAAACTCGCCTCCCATAAAGAGCAGCTTCTTGCCGGGGTGAGCAAACATCAAGGAGAGATAAAGTCTGAGGTTGGCAAACTTCTGCCATAGATCTCCAGGCATTTTCTCCACTAAGGAGCGTTTTCCATGAACCACCTCGTCGTGAGAGAGAGGGAGCATAAAATTTTCCTGGAAGGCATAGAGCAATCCAAAGGTGATCTCAGTTTGATGAAAAGCACGGTGTATACTGTCTCGTGCAATAAAGCGAAGGGTGTCATTCATCCAGCCCATGTTCCACTTATAGCCAAATCCGAGTCCCCCCAGATCCGTTGGACGAGAGACCATAGGCCATGAGGTAGACTCCTCTGCAACGGTAAAGGCGTCAGGAAATTGCAGGTAGACCTCTTCGTTGAGTCGCCGTAGAAAACGGACTGCCTCCAGGTTCTCGTTGCCACCAAAGTGGTTGGGAATCCACTCACCATCCTTGCGGTCATAGTCAAGATAGAGCATTGATGCAACAGCATCCACTCGCAGGCCATCAATGTGAAACTTGTTCAGCCAGAAGAGGGCATTTGAGATCAGAAAGTTGGAAACTTCCTGTCGCCCATAGTTGTAGATGCGGGTTCCCCACTCCTGGTGACGTCCTTGGCGAGGGTCTTCATGTTCATAGAGGTGAGTACCGTCAAACTGGTTGAGGCCGTGTTCATCATCGGGGAAGTGGCCTGCAACCCAGTCCAGAATAACCCCCAATCCTGCCTGATGACAGCGGTCTACAAAGGAGCGGAACTCATCAGGATCACCAAATCGTCGAGTTGCCGCAAACAGCCCTGTCGGTTGGTAGCCCCAAGAGCCATCAAAAGGGTGTTCGCTAATGGGGAGTAGCTCAATATGGGTAAAACCGAGTGATTTGACATAGGGGATTAAACGGTCCCCTAGCTCTTGATAGCTGAGTGGCCGGTTACTCTCTTCAGGAATTTTACACCAAGAGCCAAGGTGGACCTCATAGATAGAGATTGCCACATCTCGTTGGTGTTGTGAGTGGCGATGTTCCATCCACTGCTGGTCATTCCACTGGTACTGTTCAAGGTCATAGACCTGAGAGGCAGTGCCTGGAGGGTGCTCACATTGAAAGGCAAAGGGGTCACTCTTGAGGGGTAAGCGGTGATTTTGGGTATTGATCAGCTCGTATTTGTAGAGTGTTCCACTCTCCAGTCCGGGGATAAACAGCTCCCACACGCCACATCCTGGGTATAGATGCATCGGATTGAGGTCGCCATTCCATCGGTTAAAGTGGCCAATGACACTGACACGTTGAGCATTGGGAGCCCACACAGCAAAGTGGACACCTTGAACACCATCGACCTCTGTGGGGTGTGCCCCTAACTTCTCATAGAGTCGATAGTGATTGCCTTCAGAGATTAGATGTTGATCAACCTCACCAATAAATGGAGTGGTGTCTGCAGCGGGTGTGGGGTTGAGGGCCATCGTTAGCTACGGCGAGTTGTTTTCTTCTTTGCGGCTCTCTTTTTGGTTGCAGATTTCTTCACGACAGCCTTTACTGTAGCCTTTTTTGTAGCTACTTTTTTGGGAGCCACTTTTTTCTTCGCGACACTCTTTTTAGGTGCGACGACTTTTTTCTTGCTGGCACTCTTCTTTTTTACAGCACTCTTCTTCACGACAGGCTTCTTATCGACAGACTTCAGCTGCTTGCGCTCTTCCTGCTTGGATAATTCAGCCAGTACAATGGCTTCCGCTTTTAGCCAGTGAGAAAAATCCTGTCCCAGAGGTTCTCCCTCCTCTTTCCAGAGTAGGTAGGCCTGTCGTTGGATGAGTGCAGTGAGTTCTTTGTTCATGGGTTGGTATCTCCAAAATAGTGTTATATAACGATGAAAATTGTCTGTTGCTAATGTCTGTTGCTAATGTCTGTTTCTAAAGTCTATTTCTAATGTCTATTTCTAAAGAGGTTATTTACTATCTCTTCTGAAGATATAAGTTGATCAGATTACGTGTTGAGCTGTCATGCAGAGGTGTGGATTGGTCCAGTTCACCCCGTTCCAACTCATGCTGGATTCGTTTGGCAAGTGCTTTACCCAACTCTACACCCATTTGATCAAAAGAGTTCAGGTTCCAGATGATACCTTGGGTGAAAATTTTATGTTCATAGAGTGCAATCAGAGAACCCAGTGTTCTGGGGTTGAGGTGATCCAGTAGTAACAGGTTAGAAGGGGTGTTGCCGGGAAAAGTCTTGTAGCTGGCAAGCTGGGCATCAGCATCTGCTGGCAGATCTGCTGTTGCTTCATCCAGGCTCTTGCCATTCATTAGAGCCTCTGCCTGCGCCAGCATATTCGCAGTGAGGCCATCATGGTGGAAATCAAGCGAATGCTGTGGCTTGATGCTGCCAATAAAATCGACCGGTACGACCGTCGGACTTTGGTGCAGGAACTGGAAAAAGGAGTGTTGACCATTGGAACCCAGTTCACCCCATAGTAGTGGTGAGGTAAGGTAGTCGACATGACAGCCATCGCGGTCTATCGATTTACCGTTACTCTCCATGTCGAGTTGTTGGAGGTAGGCTGGGAAGAGTTCCAGAGCGGCTTCATAGGGGAGTACCGCATGGCTTTCTGCCTTCAGGAAATTACGGTTCCATACCCCGATCATTGCGAGTAGAACCGGAAGGTTCTGCTCCATTGGGGCTGTACGGAAATGGGTATCCATCGCATGGGCACCGGCCAACAGTTCACGAAAACGCTCCATACCGATGGCGAGTGCAATGGAGAGTCCGATAGCGGACCATAAAGAGAGACGGCCCCCGACCCAATCCCAAAATGCAAAAACGTTTTCTGGCGCGATACCAAATGCTGCGGTCTTATCAAGAGCCGTTGAGATGGCAATGAAGTGTTGTTGAATCGACTCTTCACCTTTGCCAGATTCATGGCACGCTTGCAGGAACCATTTACGTGCACTATTTGCATTGGTAATGGTCTCCAGTGTGGTGAAAGTTTTGGAGGCGATCACAAACAGCGTGGTGTCTGCTGCAACAGACCGCAACACAGTGTCCAGCTCACGACCATCCAGGTTGGAGACGAAGTGGGAACGGATACCAGGATGCTGCCATGGATGTAGCGCATCGACCACCATTCTTGGGCCGAGGTCTGAACCCCCAATGCCAATATTGATAATGTCAGTGATCGGCTTGCCACTAAACCCAAGCCACTTGCCTTGATGAACCTTTTCGATAAAGTGGCCCATCTGCTCCAAAACCTGGTGAACCATGGGGATGGCATCCAGGTCATCAATTTGGAGTGTTTCTGAGGCGGGGCTACGCAGTGCTGTGTGTAGAACCGCGCGCTCTTCAGTATGGTTGATCTTTTCGCCGCTGAACATCCGTTCACGCCACTGAGTTAGCTCTGCCTCCTCAGCGAGTTGTAATAGCAGGTTACGTGTTTCTGTTGTCAGACGGTTCTTGGAGTAGTCAAGCAGTATGCCTTCAAAGGCCGTTGAAAAGTGGTCAAAACGATTCGGGTCATCTGCAAACAGTGTAGTCAGATGTTGGTGTTGAATCTGTGCTGCGTGTGCCTCCAGTTTCGACCATGCAGGGAGTGTTTTTGTATGTTGGGCGAGAGGTAATCCTTTCATTGAGCAAGACCTGTAGGTTCAAAATAGTAATGTGAGAAAATCATATAGAGAGAGCAGTCTGTATGCCACTATTTTTCAGGTGATTCATTAAAAAATTAATGACTGTTTGTTTCTGTTCCCTGTTATGATTTTCAACCATTGGATCAGCGTGGTTTTTGCAGAGGATGAGATGCGATGTCGATTATAGAAGATGAGTTAAGGCACACTTTGGCAGATGAGTTGAGACACACCTTGGCATTAGTCTTGGCGGGAGGAAGAGGGAGCCGTTTAAAACAGTTAACGGAAAAAAACTCCAAACCAGCAGTCCCTTTTGGAGGGAAGTTCCGGATTATCGATTTTCCACTCTCTAACTGTGTAAACTCAGGAATCAAGAAGATCGCGGTGCTGACGCAATATCGTGCGCACTGGTTGATTCTGCACCTGCAACGAGGGTGGAATTTTCTACGTCCGGCAATGAAGGAGTTTGTTGAAATTTGGCCGGCACAGCAGCAGACCAACAAGGAGAGCTGGTATCTCGGTACTGCAGATGCAGTCTCCCAAAATATGGAGGCAATCACCTATCACCGACCACGTTATGTGCTGATTCTGGCGGGCGATCATATCTATAAGCAGGACTATGCCCGTATGCTGGCAGAGCATGTGGATAATGGGGCAGATGTAACGGTCTCTTGTTTGGAAGTGAGTTGCAACGAGGCAACTGCATTTGGAGTAGTGGATGCAGATAATGATGAGCAGATTA
The DNA here is from genome assembly GCA_013349825.1 of Gammaproteobacteria bacterium. GTDB lineage: Bacteria > Pseudomonadota > Gammaproteobacteria > Thiopontia. The sequence continues at coordinate 28,860 of DUYW01000002.1, forward strand.
TAGGTTTTGTTGAAAAACCGGAAGATCCACCGACCATACCAGGGGATCCTGACCACTCCTTCGTGAGCATGGGGATCTACATCTTCAATTACGAAATCTTGATGGAGGCACTACAACAGGATGATATGGATGCGGGATCCAGTCATGATTTTGGAAAAGATATTATTCCCCGTCTGGTCACCAAATGTAAAGTGATGGCGCACCGTTTTGAGCGTAGCTCAGTCTCTGAGTCGGGTCCTTACTGGAGAGATGTGGGTACCCTGGATGGTTACTGGGAAGCCAATATTGATCTGACGACCATCAGCCCTGAGCTGGATCTCTATGATATGGAGTGGCCGATCTGGACCTATCAACGCCAATACCCAGCTGCAAAGTTTGTTTTCAATAGAGAGGATCGTAGAGGTTATGCAGTGGATAGTCTGGTCTCAGCTGGCTGTGTGATTTCAGGTGGTGTGGTGGATAATTCACTGCTATTTACCGATAGTCGGGTCAACTCTTATAGTCAAGTGACCGATTCACTACTCTTACCTCACTCCAGTGTTGGAAGAAATAGCCGAATCAACAAAGCGGTCATCGGCTTTCGCTGCCACCTACCGGAAGGGTTGGTGGTCGGTGAAGATGCTGAGGCGGACTCTGAGCGCTTTTATCGTAGTGAGAGTGGTATCACCCTGATTACGGCCTCGATGCTGGAGGATCTGAAGTTGTAACGGTCTGAGGGGAAAATGGACGTAACTGTTTTGAGGCGGTATGCTTCGTGGTCTGCAAAATCCCTCTTTTTGAAACCGCTCAGTGATTGATTTCGTAATCTTATGTTTGTTTTTGTAGCCTTGATGGTGATATGGATTCTGTTGACCGGCTCGTTACAGTTGGATGAACTTGCAGCCGGAGTATTTGCCGTGACGGCTGTGTCTGTAGTCATGCGGATGTTGATGGGCAGAGCGACGACCCCTCCCATCCGTTTTACGCCGATGGCTGTGATTGCACTGATGCGATATCTCTACACCTTTACCATTGCGCTGTTGCGGGCCAATTTGGATATGGCACGACGGGTACTGGACCCGCTGCTTCCAATCCATCCTGTTGTCGTGGAAGTTGAGACTTCGCTTCAATCACAGTTAGGACGTTTAATGCTTGCCAATAGTATTACCTTGACTCCCGGTACCCTGACGGTTGATTTGAAAGGTGACCGGCTTCTGGTTCACTGGATTGATGGCTCTTCACTCCCCGCAGATCTCACCCCTGAGGCGCGTTGTCAGCAGGCAACGGAAGAGATTGCGGCACAATTTGAGCGTCATTTAAAAGGTTTTATAAAATGAGTTTTTCACTGCTGCAGATGGTTGCACTGTTGCTGCTGGGTATGGCAGTAATACTGTCTGTGATCCGTTTCCTGATCGGACCCACTACGGCAGACCGTATTGTTGCAGCAGACACGGTTGCAGTGATTGCGACCGGAGGTATTGTGATGTTAACTCTGATGTTGGAAAGCGCTCTCTATCTGGATCTGGCGTTACTGTTTGGCATGCTCTCATTTATTGGCGTGGTGGTGCTGGCCCAGGTGATTACAGCGCCAGAGCAAGATCAGCAGGAGACCTCATAAGTGAACTTTGTGGGAGATCTTTTCTTGCTGTTAGGGGCACTGTTTACCTTTCTGGGGGCCATGGGGCTGATTCGCATGCCGGATGTCTATAGTCGGATTCAGGCAGGTACCAAGGCAGTAACTCTGGGGTTGTTGTCGATTTTATTGGGTGTAGCTCTGCATCAGCCTGAGTGGATTCCAAAGTTACTGATCATCGCCCTCTTTGTGCTGTTGACCAATCCGGTGGGCTCCTCTGTATTGGCCCGTGCCTTTCTTCGTTCCGGTATCAAGCCGGTTAAAGGCGAGGAGAGATAACTGAATGGATGGTTCTCTTTTTATGATCCTTGCTGCACTGCTATTGGTGGTGGTGATGTTAACTGCTGCGTTGGCAGCCCTGTTGTCAGAGAGTCATCTTGTGGCTGTGGTTTCCCTCTCTATTCTTTCATTGGGGTTGACGTTGCTTTTTGTTTTATTGAGAGCGCCCGATGTGGCGATGACTGAAGGGGTTGTGGGAGTTGGGCTTAGTAGCCTTATTTTTGCCCTTGCTCTGAAACGATTACGGCTCTATCGTTCTTCCACTCCTGCAGAGTCATGTGATGAGTAGATCCAGCCGCTCCATGGAGTGGACTCCTCTGCTGTTTAGCGGGGGGCTGGCGTTCTTCCTGTTTGCCTTGTTTGCAGTGATTCCTTTTGGTGACACGGCCATGAAAGTGGGGACAATGATTCATCAGCAGGGAGGGGAGTTGGGCGCGGCCAATTTGGTGACTGCGGTTGTTTTAGGGTATCGGGGGCTGGATACGCTGGGAGAGCTGGCAATTCTGTTTGCCGCAGCAACCTCTGCGGGTCTGGTGCTCTCCAATACCCGGCAGCGCACAAGAAGTATAAAAAATAAGGGGTTGGGTGAGCTGTTTGAGTCGGCAATCTCTCTATTGATGCCACTGTTACTGTTGGTGGGGGTCTATATTGTCCTGCATGGTCATCTGACTCCTGGAGGTGGATTTCAGGGGGGGGTAGTGATTGCAGTAGCGCTCTTTCTACCGACACTGGCACGCGGTGAAATGGTCATCAACCACCACTTGATCCAGTGGATTGAAGGGGGGGCGGGCGCACTGTTTATCTTGATTGGTGTTGCAGCCTTGATACAGGGGGCTGCATTTCTTCAACCGTTGATGGCGGCGGGTGAAGTAGGGCGATTTCTCTCTGCCGGGACACTGCCGGTACTCTATCTATTGGTAGGACTCAAAGTAGGTGCAGAACTTGCTGCGTTGCTGGGTCACCTTGTGGAGGATGATGAGCCGGGAGTGCAGCAGTAGTGTTGGCCGCCATTCTCTATGTAGGTGCAGTTAGTCTGCTGGTCATTGGCTTGGCCGGCATGTTGCTTTCAAGTCACCTGTTTAGAATGTTATTAGGGTTGGTGATCGCTGAGGCGGGTGCCAATTTACTGTTGGTGTTGGCTGGGTATCGTTGGGAGTCGGCAGCACCCATTTGGGAGAGTGGTGCCTATCCGCAGCTGATGGTCGATCCAGTCCCGCAAGCGATGGTGTTGACGGCCATTGTTATTGGTGTCGGCATTCAGGCACTGGCAATCGCATTACTGGTACGTATTCGGCAACAGACTGGTTCACTGCAACGCGATATCGTACGAGAGCAGTTGGAGCAGGACCTTGATCTTGAATTGGGGGTCAAATTGCCAAGTTCAATGCACGCCCCGTCAGGAGAAGGGCCGCTGCTGAGCGGGACAAGAGGGGCTGGTAATGAGCAATAGCCTGGCCTTGGTGATTGCGCTACCACTGCTTGCGGCATTCCTGCTCCAGCCGTTGGCACAACAGTTGGGTGTTGGACGTGAACAACGTTCTGTAGCGATTCAGTTGTATGCGCAGCTGACAATTGCGGTGACCTTATGGATTACATTGATGTTAGGCAATGGTGTTGAGCAGCAGCCGCTCTCTGTGATGATGGGTGGCTTTTCAGCCCCGATGGGGATCAATCTCTACCTTGATCGTCTGAGCCTGCTGTTACTGGTTGCAACACAGTTGGCGTTGCTGTTGTTATGGCCGGCTGATGCAACGCCCCGTATTCATGCATTAATGTTGCTGTTATCAGCCTCCTCTATGGGGCTGGCGCTCTCAGGAGACCTCTTTAATCTCTATGTATTCTATGAACTGCTTGCGGTCGCAACTTTTGGTCTGGTGGCTGCTAACAGCAGCCGTTCAGCCCCCCTGATCTCATTTCGTTATCTGTTAATCAGTGGGCTGGGGTCGGTCCTGGCCCTGAGCGGAATTGCGCTGATCTATAGTCATACAGGTAGCCTTAACCTGGCAGATATTTCAGCAACCTTGCAGCATGGAGACGCAGAGTTGCCACTGGCGGCCTTCATACTGATTCTGTTGGGTATTGGAGTTAAGGCAGAACTGTTTGCAGTTAATGGCTGGGTACCAGAGGTTTATGCCATTATCTCACCCCGGCTTTCAGCGTTGCTGGCGGGGGTGGTTTCCAAGCTTGCTGTGGTGGTGATTGTTCGCGTGTTATTGATGTTGTTTCCGCATCCTGAGGCCGCACAGGTACTGTTGGTACTAGGTATTTTGGGTGTGATCAGCGGTGAGCTGGCCGCGTGGAGGGCACAGGATCTGCGTCGTATGTTGGCCTACTCATCGATTGGACAGCTGGGGATGATCTTTATTGCCTTCTCTCTCTCTCTGGAATTTGGAATGCTGATGGGGCTGTTGCTCAGTCTGCACCATATGGTGGTCAAGCCCGGACTGTTTATGTTAACAGCAGGCAAGTCGAAACGTTGGCATATGGCCCTTTTTGTCCTCTTTGCCCTCTCTCTGGTTGGTGTTCCTCCTCTGCCCGGTTTTTGGGTCAAACTCTCTTTGTTGACGGGGCTGGTCGAGGCGGGGGGGGCGTTGAATCAGTTGGCGCTGATTGTCTTCCTGGGCGCAACGGTGATTGAGGCAAGTTATCTGTTTCGAGTGTTGCAAAATACACTACCCAATCCACCAGCGGTTGATGAGGGTCATTTGACGGTGGGCTGGAATGGTCTGGTTGGAGTGCTGCTCGGAGGGGTGTTGGTTGTGACGACCTTGTCAGTTGATCCCGTATTGGAACAGTTAAAACAGATTTCATCTCAGGCCGGGGATCGAAACCTGTTGATTTCAAGCGTCGTTACTCCATCCGCTGAACAACAGATGGTTGTGGAGAGAGACAAGTAATGGAGATCAATACGCTCGATTTGTTGGCTCTGATCTCCCTGGTTACCGTAGCAACGGCACTATTAGTGGGTGGTCAGGGGCGGGGAGGGTGGCAGTTGTCGCTGCTTTATCTGCTGCAATTAGTCGTTGTAGCCTCAATGGTGATGATGGCTGGTGGTGAAGGGATCATCTCTACACTACAGTTTTCAACTGTTGGAGAATCGATTGGCTGGAGACTGGATGGGCTGGGGCTCTATTTTCTGTTAATTACTGTGGGTACAGCGGCTTTTGTCTCATTCTACATGGCCGGTCCCTGGGGGGAGGCGTATCAGCGTGATGGAGGCTCCCTGCGCTGGTTACAGGTAGCGCTAGCGACCAATGTATTTACCATGTTGTTACTACTGGCCAGCGGTGATCTGCTCTCACTCTTTATTGGTTGGGAATTGGCGAGTTGGGCAGCCTTCTGGATGATGGCGTTGGCGGGAGGAATAGCACTGAAGGTGGCTCTGCGCTACCTGATCTATGCAATGGTGGGTGCGATGATGGTATTTGCACTGATTGTGATTCTGTATGGTCAAGCAGGATCTTTTGGTTTTGATGAGATACGTGAAGCCTCTGTACAGATGGAGCGTGGTACCACAATTCTTGTATTGCTACTGACTGTTGCAGGTTTTGGTATCAAAATGGGGCTGCTCCCCTTTCATCTGTGGCAGGCTCCGGCATATGCGGAGACACCGGGACCCGGTTCCGCTTTTTTAGGAGCAATCTCCTCCCGCCTAGGGCTGTTTGCCATTCTTCTGGTGTTGTTTAGGGTGGTTGATGGGGCCTGGATTGAGCTCTATCTGGGCTTTATGAATCCACAGACGCTACTGGCCTGGATTGCGGTAGCAACCATTATCTTCCCAACCTTTACTGCGATGCGCCAGAATGATGCACGTCAGTTGCTGGCCTGGCACGGGATTGGTCAGGGTGGTTATATGCTGCTCGGTATTGCGATGATGGATCCGTTGGGGGTGGCGGGAGGGATGCTCCATATCTTCAACCATGCAACCTATCAGGCAGCCCTTTTTCTGGCGGTGACAGCGGTGATCTACCGTACTCAAACTTCGGATTTGAACCACCTTGGAGGGTTGGTGGTGCGTATGCCGCTGACGTTTGCAACCATGCTGGTGGGGATTATCGGCCTTGCAGGGTTGCCACCAATGAATGGTTTTGTCTCAAAATGGTTGGTCTACCGCTCTCTTTTGGAGCAGGGGGAGGTGCTGCTGTTTGTCGGTGCGGTGATTGGAACGCTGGGTACCATTCTGTCGGTCTATAAATTACTTCACAACACCTTCCTCGGCTCTCTTCGTCTGGAACATCAAGCGGTACGTGAAGTCCCCATCACTATGTGGATGCCCATGATTCTGCTCTCAGGACTGATTCTGTTGACCGGTATCTTCCCCGGAGTCCCATTGCAGTGGGTTGCGGAGGCCGCAGCGTCAATTGGGTTGCCAATGCCGCAGTTCAATCTGGGCGGAGTGATTGCTGAGGGTGGCAGTCTCGATATGCGGGTTATTAGCGGTGTACTGTTGAGTGGCTTTGCCATTGCCGCGCTGATTTTCTATGGCGCAGGTTCAAGTCGTCGTGTGAATCCACTGGATAATTATGCAGGAGGACACTTCCTCTATGCGAGTAACCGCTACCACTACAGCAATAATTTTTACGCAGGGTTGATGCATTTGATCAAGCCTTGGTACCGGGGGATTTTTGAGCGACTAGAACAGATTATACTGCTGTTATTGGCCGTTATCGCCGATCTGCTACAGGGGCTCTATCTACAGCGACAACCGGGGAGAGTGGCTCTGGTTGTGTTGGTGCTGCTACTCTGGTGGAGCACACTATGATGGTTGTCGATCTGTTGATTGAGCTATTGCTGATGCCGTTGGTCGCTTTTCTGGTTGGCTTGGTGATGGTGTTATGGATGCGTCGTTTGGGAGCCAGGATTCAACGCCGGGTAGGACCTCCGTTTTTACAGCCACTCTATGATGTGGTGAAACTGTTTGGCAAAGAGACGCAGATTTCTCATGGCGTACTGCATGATATTGGCATCATTATGGCGATGGGTGGCTATATTGCAGCGGAGACCCTGTTGCCGGTGCCTGGAATGGATGGTGTGGCCGCCTATGGAGGCATCATTACCCTCACCTATCTGATGATGATCCCATCCTTAGGGCTTGCGTTGGGCGTTGGGCAGTGCGCCAACCCGAATGGTTCAATCGGTATCTCACGTGCATTGACTGCGATGCTCGCTTATGACGTTCCATTCGTGATTGTGGTTTTTGGTGTGGCTTATCACGCAGGAAGCGCTAATCTGATTGAGATTATCGATGGGCAGCAGCAGGCGGGGGTTGCAGGGTGGGGGCTGTTTGAGATGCCGCTATTGGCAATTGCCGGACTGATTACGCTGCAAGGATCACTGGGTAAACAGCCTTTTGAGGTCTATGTGGCCCCGGCGGAGATTGCAACCGGGCCAATGGTGGAGATGGGGGGGAAATATCTAGGGGGGCTGTTTGTGATGCAGGCCTTCCAGTTCTATACGGCAACAGTTTTATATGTATCGCTGTTTCTGGGCGGAGGAACAAACTGGATTGATCTGCTGTTGAAAAGTTTTCTGGTACTCACCATTCCGGTGAGTGTTGCCTACCTGTTTCCCCGGTACCGCACTGAGGATCTGGTAAGGCTGCTTTGGAAGTGGCCGGTTATGATTGGATTATTGGGGGTGGCATTTGTCGTCTAGTAATGGAAATATTTTGGCGCGCGTCTTTGATGAGTTGACCCGCTTCTGTCAGGCGCGTTCACTTTTTATCCTCCACTACTGTACGGGGTGTGGTGCGATTGAATTGCCTCCTGTGATGACCTCGCGCTTTGATATGGAGCGACTCGGGGTCTCACCGATGGTGACACCCCGTCAGGCAGATATTCTGCTGATCACCGGATATGTCTCGATCAAGACCTTGAAACGGGTCATGCTCACTTATGAGCAGATGGGTAGTCCCAAATATGTGATTGGGATCTGCTCTTGTACCGTCAATGGTGGAATGTATTGGCAAAGCTATGCTACAGCCAAGAAGCTGGATGAGTATCTTCCGGTGGATCTCTATATTGCAGGTTGCATGCCTCGTCCGGAGGCGGTGATCAGTGGTCTGAGAACGTTAATGGGCAGGATTGAGCGAGGAGAGGCGGAGAGCTGGAAAGAGTATTATCAAAATTATGATTACTATCTGGGTAATCAGCAGAAACTGTTTGGTGATCAGTGGCAGACTCCGGTTGATGTGATTGGCGAAGCAGAACAGTATCAGTTGCTGGGGCCGGGTACCCTGGGTGAACATACCGAGTTATTGGTCAAGGCACAGCACCCTCTGCAGCCACTGGAGATGCGGTTATGAGTCTGGATGGTTTTACCCCCTGGTTACAGGCCTTGACGCAACGTATCGAGGGGTTGGTGATCAGCGGCTCAGATCTGGAGAAGCGTCGTACCCGGATTGATCTGCCTGCGGATCACCTGTCGAGCTTGTTGGAGGCGGCAAAAGGGGAGTTTGGCTTTGTCCATCTCTCGGCAATCTCCTGTGTGGACTGGATTGATGTGGGGGAGTTTGAGTTGGTTTACCACCTCTGGTCCTATGAGCAGAACCAATTACTCTCGATCCATATTCGTGTGCCCAGAGAACCGGGACGTTACCAGTCCGTGGTGGATCTCTATCGTCCTGCCGGTTTCTTTGAGCGGGATATTCATGAGATGTATGGCCTCTACTTTGAGGGGGCACTCGATATGGAGAAATTTATCCTGACCGAGTGGAACGGACCACCACCGATGCGTAAAGAGTTTGATAGTGAAGCCTTTGTTGAAGAGACCTTTAGCTGGCAGGAATACAATCCGCAATGGTTGCAAGAGATTGTTGCAGCAGGTGGTGGAGTCGTCACACCGCCTTCACAACAGCGCTTCAGTCAGCGTAAAGGCATAGAGGCACCCTGGGGCGCCGAAGCGAGACGTCCATTGAGTGATGAAAATACGGAGGATCAGCGGTGAGAGCAGAAAATTACCAGGCGATCAACCATCCACCGAGTCACGCCTTTGAACTCAATTTTGGCCCCAACCATCCGGGTATTGAAGGCAATTATGCGCTGCAGGTGAAGGTAGAGGGGGATACCGTGGTGCAGGCTCATGCCGATGGGGGATACCTCCACCGCGGATTTGAAAAGTTGATGGAGCAGCGACTGTGGATCCAGAATATTGCACTGGTTCCACGGATCTGTGTACCCGACCCCTCTCCTATGGAGGTCTGCTACTCGATGGCAGTGGAACAGATTGCAGATATCGAGGTGCCAGAACGGGCGCAGTGGGTGCGAGTGCTGCAGCTGGAACTTTCGAGGATTGCGGCTCATCTATTCACCTTTGGTGGACATGCGGCAACCACGGGGATGTACAGTCCAATGTTCTGGGGAGTGGCAGATCGAGACCTGATTCTGGATCTGTTTGAGGAGTTTACCGGGGGGCGTGTCTACAGTATCTATAACCTTCCGGGAGGTGTGCGGCGTGAATTACCGGAAGGTTTTTTGCAACGGGTAAGCAAGATGATGGACTATATTGAGTCTCGTCTTCAGGATTATGATGACCTCTTCTTTGCCAACCGGGTCTTTGTGCGTCGAGCCAAGGGGGTGGGAGTTCTGCAGCAGGCAGAGGCGCTGGAGATGGGGGTCACCGGCCCTAATCTGCGAGCGACCGGACTGCCCTTTGATGTGCGCAGAGATGACCCCTACCTGGTTTACGAACAGCTTGATTTTGAAGTTCCGGTTGAAGAGGCGGGAGATGCCTGGGCGCGAACTCTGGTGCGCCGTGCGGAGTTGGTCGAGAGTCTTAAAATTGTACGTCAAGTGGTCAAGGCACTGCCCGATATTGGTGGAGCACTGCGTAGTGAAATACCCAACCCTCTGGCGTGGAATGTTCCTGCCGGTGAAAGCTATGCACGGGTGGAATCCTCTAAAGGGGAACTGGGCTACTATGTGGTATCGGATGGTGGTGAAAAGCCATGGCGCGTCCATGTTCGTGGCCCCTCATCGATGCATGCGGTACAGGTGCTGGAGTCACTGGTCACTGGAGGACGGATTGAGGATGTGGCGCAGACCATGTTCTCGTTAGATGCCTGTCCTCCGGAGGTAGACCGGTGAACAGGTTGTGTAAGTGCTTTGGTGCGATTATCTGTTCAGGAGGACGCTATGGTTAAGTATGATGATGAAGGTAGCCTGCTGCGTCCCCTGCGTGCGCTCTCCTTTCTGACAAAACCTGCAATCACTGAGCCATTGGTACCTCGTCCGGCAGCAGAAGGCTATCGTGGTTTTCACCTCAATGAACATCAGCGCTGTGTAGGTTGCAGTAGCTGCCAGAAGATCTGTGATAATGCTGCGATTACCATGATCGAAGTCAGTGAGTTAGCGAATGATAAACTCAACGGTATTCGCAATCTGCGTCCAGCAATTGACTATGGTCGCTGTTGCTGGTGCGCACTCTGTGTTGATATCTGTCCAACCGGATCGTTGTCACTCTCCAAGGAGTATGTCCACACCTGTACTCAAGAGGATATTGATAGTTATTTTATGATGCCTGGTGAGGTGGGGATGCATGGCACCTTTGTTGGCAAAGGGTGGCAGAAGAGTGAAACCTCTGACCTGCTGGACCTGCAGCGCAAACCGATGGGTGAACGTCCGGCAGCGCAGCGTATCGATAGTTTTGATGAAATTGTTAATGGGTTTAGCGCACAACAGGCGGAGGCAGAGGCCTCACGTTGTGTACAGTGCGGCATGTGCCATGATGCCTGTCCGACCGGGATGGATGCACCTGAGTATATTCGCTCTATTTTTGAGGGTGAACTGGAGCAAGCGGTACGTTGGATCTATCAGACCAACCCCTTCTCTCATGTCTGTGGCAGAGTTTGTACCCACCGTTGTGAAGATGCCTGTTCAATCGGAGTGCGAGGGACTCCATTGGCTATCCGTTGGCTCAAGCGGTATGCGATGGATCATGTCTCCCATCAGCGTGTTTTACAGATTACTCAAGAGCAGAAACCCTCTCACTTATCCGCGCGCAAGATTGCTGTAGTGGGTGCAGGCCCTGCGGGACTGACTGCTGCGTGGGATCTGTCGCGTATGGGGCACCAGGTGGTGGTTTTCGAGGCCCGTAAAAATCCTGGAGGGATGCCACGTTATGGGATTCCGGAATACCGACTTCCTTATGAGATGCTGGATCGGGATATCGAGGTGATTACAGCGATGGGGGTGGAGATCCGTTGTGGTGTAGAGATTGGTAGTGAAATCACGGTGGATCAGCTGCATCAAGAATATGATGCTGTGGTGCTGGCGATTGGCCTTCATCTGGGACGCTCCACCCGCATACCCGGTTCAGACCATGAACATGTGAAAAAAGCGGTGGATCTACTGCGTCAGGTTACCGATGAGGGGAGTATTGAGGTACCTCAGGAGGTGGTGGTGATTGGGGGGGGGAATGTGGCGATGGACATTGCCCGAACCGTTGCACGGATGCAGAAGCAGCAGTGGGGTGAGGTACGCACAGTGGTAACTGCATTGGAGGATCAAGAGAATTTTCTGGCAGACCCGGAAGAGGTTCGAGAGGCTGCTGAAGAGGGGGTGCTGATCTGCCCGTCTCGGGGACCTCAGGCCTGTGTGATCGAAAATGGCCAATTGCAGTCACTGAAAACCTGGGGAGTCTGCTCAATCTTTGATGAGTCAGGTCGTTTTGCGCCCCACTTTGATGAAAACGATGAGCAGTGCCATGCAGCGGGAATGGTGATTGAGGCAATTGGTCAAATGGCTGATTCAGAAATTCTGCTGGGAGATGAAATTACAGAGAGACTGGAGTGGAATCGAGGTCGATTGCAGATTGATGAAAATTGCAGAACTTCAGAGTCTTGGCTATGGGCCGCAGGAGACTGTGTGAATGGGCCTGATGTGGTCCATGCAGTTGCCGACGGACATCGAGTAGCATCCAGTATTGATGAGGTATTGAAACATGCGTGAAGGGGATTCCGATAAGAGAGAACGCCTGCAGCAGGCGAAGAGTTTGGCTGAGGTATTGGAAGTTGCGATCCTGTTTGAAGAGGCAGCGGCCAATTTCTATCAACTGCAATTGGAGCGGGTGAGTAAACCACTGCGTTGGCTGTTGGAGTCCTTGGTGGATGAAGAGCGTCAACACAGTGCGAAATTGCAGGCACTGCGTGATGATCCTGTATTCGAAGAGCAGCTGGAGACACGTATAGAGGTGTCTCCAGTTGATCCTCAATTTTCAGATGCGATACAGATTCAAGCACTGGATGAAATAGTCGATGACCAGGCAATTTTACAATACGCTCTGGGGCGGGAACAGTTGGCAATGGATCAATACCGAAAACTGGCTGAAATGACCGAGGAAGGCGTCATACAACAGCTATTTCAGTGGTTGGCGGATGAAGAGTTGCACCATAAAGGGTATTTGGAACGGCGCTACTATGAGTTGGTGCATCGTGGAGGTGGAGCTTCCTCTCGCTACGACTTCTGAGCCCGGACAAGCTCCCGGCCTTTTGCTCTTGATGGTTCTATTCAGTGTTGCTCTGATTTGAGGTGCGTTCATAACCCCTTTTTTTGGGTCCAGAAGGGCTGTTCTTATCTGCACTGCTGAAGCGGAAGCGCCCAGCCAGCACACACCCTTTCATGCCGGGGTCACACAACACCTCAGGAGTCGAAGCTTGAGTAATCTTCTGACAGACTCCGTTGGCATCATGTGGGCAGCCCCAGCCCCCCATTACTGTTCGTTCTGGAAGTACTTACGGTAGCGTTTCGGACGTTTCTTGTCACGCATCTTGAAATTTTCAGGTAATAACCAGCTCTGGTCACCAACCTGTTCACCAATTTCGAAGGGGCTTGGCATAGAGATGTTAGGAAGTTCCCAGCCACCCGGCATTCTCGGGGCATCGGCCAGGAAATCTTCGGCCTCATGGAAGGCTTCGTCGGGTGGGTCAGAGAACTTGCCGGAGTCACCCCAGGGTGCGCCAGGCTCCCAAGGCTTGTAGTGCCATGGATTGCCGGTGCCAGGCACTGGCCAAAACTTCATGGGACTCATATCAAGGTTTTTATTATTTCCCCAAGGTGGCTCCATAGAGGGCGGATTGAAAGAGGGGTTAAAGGAAGGGGCATTATATTGGTTAGAGCCAAACTGTGGTGCCTGATAACCCATCGGTGGGCCATAGGGGTTTGCACCGGGCATTCCATAAGGCGCTCCATAAGGTGTTCTGTTTTGTGGTGGGGCCATACCATAAGGGTTTGGCCCATAGGGCATGCCACCCTGCTGAGGCATCATTCCATAGGGAGAGGGCATCATTGCCGGGTTAAAAGGCATTGGAGCAGACTGCTGCGGTGGCCTTTGTTGAGAGGCAGGGTTATTGTACCCCATATTATCGGCTGCAATTGCAGGGCTACAAGCAGAGAGAACCACTGCGGCAAATGCAATTTTATTGTATGTTTTATTCATGATGGCCTTAGTGTGTTGAGGGTAAATATTTTATGGTCTAATGCATCTGTTTTATACCATTAATAAAGCGCACAATATAGCATGTAATCAGATAAGATACAATTCAATTGATTTATTGAGTGGGTGTTTTGTAGAGGACTATTTAGAGTGAGGAAGCCAACTGTTTTTCAGGAATACCATTTTGAGGTTAAACCTTCATCCGTTCCAGAGTGTGGTCTGGGGTTGTTTACAACGATAGCCTTGAGAAAAGGAGATACTGTTGGCCCTTATCTGGGGCAGATTATTAGCGACGCGCAGTCTGAAACGGAACCCTATATCGATTCACACTACCTGCTTTGGCTCTGCACAGATTATTTGATTGTAGGAGAGAACTACACCCGATACATCAACCATGCGGCAGAGCCTAACGTACAGTTTGTAGTCTCCACACGTTGGAAAAAGGCCCGTGTTGAAGTGTTGAATGAGATTGCACCAGGGAGTGAGATTTTTCTCGATTATGGCCCGGATTTTTGGGAAATGGCAGATATCGCCTGTATCAGTTCCAGCCCCTCTGAGTAAAGAGCTGGAACAGTTTAGTTATTCCTTAGTCGAGCGTGACATTGATCACAACGGCCCCCATCAACTCATCCATTTTGAATACTTTGCCAGAATCAATGCCATCTGCGGAGCGTTGTTTTTTGATTGAGGCGCGTTTCTCCCAAGCGTTGTGACAAGTGACACAAGGGGCAACAGAGCCAACATCAGCACTGAAATAGCGTAAGGTTTCTTTACCATCGATGGTTTCAGTTTGTGTGTAAGGCCTCCAGGGGATGGCTTTGAGGTCTCCGCTCCAGCTGTTCTGCTGATTAACAAGAGAGTCCCAACCGGCACGCTCAAAATCATCTTGCAACCCCTGATTCGGATTGAGATTCCAAAGACTGCGAAGCCCTACCGTAAAGCGACCTTTGGCATCTTTGGGTTGTATGGCATCGACTTTTTCAGAGATATGGGTCACAAACTGTGCTGGAAGTGGGACAAAACCCTTTAATTTATGGCTGTTCTGTTTGGCGCCTTTACCATCTTTCTTCAGTTTTTTGACGACTTTTCCGGTATACATGGAACGGGTTGCTCGAATCATCAAATCAACAGCCTTGGCAACAGCTGTTGCCTTGTCGACGCTGGCAGGCTCAACGGCGTGTAGAGGGGATGAGGTCAGAGCAATAACAATAGTCAGTAAAGTAATTCTCTTCATGTGGGGTGCTCTCCTTAAGGTAAATAAAATGGGTGGCTTTTTGTTCTATGGTTAGGGGCGATCAGAAAAAGTCTATGCGAATGGGGCTAAAAGACCGCGATGGACGGTCTGTTCATTGTAAGACTTTCAGCCGATGCACGAGATTGTGCAATGAAGATGTCGGTCATTACGGCTGCGAGACTGTCGTGCATGGCTTGTCCAGAGTTCCCATTGTTGTTGTACTGCTTGTTAAGTCTATGTGACTGTGAAACTATTAGCAAAAATTTATAGTGTTATAGGAGTTACTGTTTGGTTTGTGCTACATCCTGTAACAAATAGGGGGTCTCTAGGGTAAGCTCCTGGAGGTGCAATCAAGAAGGTGTGTGTGGCTGGCGTTCAGTAGAATTGATCGCTGAAGCAGTTATTTGGGAGTGCTGCTTCAGGGATGTCCAGCTGCAACTATTTCTGGAAAAACAATAATTATGAAAAAGAATTTACCGGTTACCCAGCAAGCTATTTCTATGAATCCTGATCTGGTGATTGTGAGCCA
This sequence comes from Gammaproteobacteria bacterium, assembly GCA_013349825.1. Lineage (GTDB taxonomy): Bacteria > Pseudomonadota > Gammaproteobacteria > Thiopontia. Next base: position 43,944 of record DUYW01000002.1, read on the forward strand.
TACAGACCTGAAGGGGATGATTACCTACGCAAACCGTGCCTTTACAGAAGTGAGTGGTTACAGTGTTCAGGAGTTGATAGGGGTCAACCATAATATGGTCCGTCACCCGGATGTGCCATCCGCTTTTTTTGAAGATCTTTGGAGCACGATTCAGGCTGGGCAGCCCTGGACTGGTATTGTCAAGAACCGGGCCAAAAATGGAGATCACTACTGGGTGGTCGCAAATGTAGCCCCTTTTTATGAAAATGGTGAGATCACCGGGTATATCTCTGTTCGCAAACCGGCATCGGCAGAACAGATCGTTTTGGCAGAGGAGCTTTATGGTAAGGCAGATGCTGGTGAAATCGGTATAACAGCAGGTATTGTTTACGCAGGCTTGCGAGGTCGGATTGATCGAATCAATCCCGTTCACAGACTAGGCGTCCGTACTAAATTAGTGGCACTGTTTTTGATGCTCTCTTTGGTGCCTCTGGCTATCTTCGGTTCGCTTGCTGATCAGGGGTCAAGGTCTGCGCTTGAAGAGCAGACAATGGCAAAACTGGAGTCAGTGGCGGCCAATAAGCGGGCAGGTATTGAGCGTTATTTCAAGACTATTCATGATCAGATTCGTACCTTTGCGGAAGATCGTATGGTGGTGGATGCGATGCTGCAATTCAGGGAGATGTTTCCCAGCTATCGGGACGAAATTGGTGTTGATTCAGAAGTGATTAATTCAATGCGTCCTGGTCTTGTAAGTTACTACAAAGATCAATTTGCAGCAGAGTACCTGAGCCAAAATGGCAAGCTTGTTGAGGTTGATCCGCTCATCACGATGTTAGATGATGATTCCATTGCAATGCAATATAATTTTATTAGCAATAATGAGCACTCTTTAGGAGACAAGCATCAGCTGGATAACCCCGGTGATGACTCAACCTATTCCCAGATCCACGCAATTATCCACCCGGTTATCCGCAACTTCCTGGAAACTTTTGGCTACTACGATATTTTTCTGGTAGATCCGGATAGTGGCGATATTATCTATTCAGTCTTTAAAGAGCTTGATTTCTCGACTTCGCTTCTGGATGGACCATACGCGGAAACTAATTTTGGTGAGGTTTTCCGAAAAGCGAATACGATGGCAGCCGGTCAGATTGCATTTTCTGACTATAGGCAATATGTCCCCTCCTATGATGCGCCAGCCAGTTTTATAGGCTCTCCAATCTATGATGATGATCAGAAAATAGGTGTGCTGATTTTTCAGATGCCTCTTGATCGAATCACTGAGGTGATGGCTGTGCGTGATGGTCTGGGAGAGAGCGGTGAATCCTATCTGGTCGGCATGGACCATTTGATGCGCTCGGATGCGTTTTTGGATGAGAACCATTCTGTGGTGAACTCCTTCAGAAACCCGGAAAAAGGAGAGCTACACAATCCGGCAATTGATGAGGCATTGATCGGAAACAGCGGCATAATGACGACCTCGGATTATCGTCAGGTGAGCGTTCTTTCAGCCTATATGCCGGTCAATATTAGTGAAGGCGTGGTGTGGGGAATGGAGGCCAAAATAGACGTTGAGGAAGCTTTTGCCTCTATTGATGCTTTGGCACTCAAAGAGCTGGTGTTGTCAGCAGTCATCATGTTGGTTGTCTTGCTACTTTCGACCATTGCATCACAGTTTATTGCAGGATCGATGAGAGATGTGGTGATGCTGCTATCAAGAATCCGTGAGGGGAAACTGGATAACAGTATTGTCATCAAAGGAGAAGATGAGATTCAGCAGATGCGTGCTGCACTTCAGATTACCCAGGTCAAACTGGGGTCAGATCTGGATCAGATCCAGAGTCAGGCGGAAGATGCGACTCGGGTCAAGGTGGCGCTGGATCATGTTAGTACCAATGTAATGGTGGCTGATCGTGAGCGAAATATTATTTATACCAACTACTCTGTGATCGAGATGTTGCGGCACAATGAAAAAGAGCTGCAGAAGGTATTGCCTCACTTCAGTGCGGAAGGGTTGGTGGGTAAAAATATAGATATTTTCCATCAGCGGCCGGAACACCAGGCAGCTCTCCTGGAGAAGCTGACTGCTCTCTATGAGTCCCGTATTGAGGTTGGACCACTCTTCTTTGACTTGAAGGCATCTCCTGTCATTGATAAACAGAGGGGGCGTTTAGGCACCGCTGTTGAGTGGAAGGATGTGACTGAGCAAGTCAATGCCGAGAAACAGTTAGAGTCACTGGTATCCGGGGCAACACAGGGACAGTTGGGCAACCGTCTGGATTGTGAAAGCTATGAAGGCTTTATGAAGAGTCTTGGTTGTGGTATCAATCAGATGATGGATGCCATTGAGCAACCGGTATCCGAGGTTGCAGAAATGGTGGGTAAATTGGCACAAGGTGAACTTCGACACACAATGGAGGGGGAGTATGCAGGACAGTTTAAGGTATTACAGGAAGACATCAATGCTATGACCCGGAGTTTGAACGGGGTTATTCAGGAGGTTATTCAATCAACGAATAAGATCTCTCAAGGTGCAAATGAGATCTCTCAGGGGAGTGCCAACTTAAGTGATCGTACCCAGAATCAGGCGGCATCGGTTGAAGAGACTGCGGCAAGCATGGAGGAGATGACAGCAACGGTGGACCAGAATAGTGGCAATGCATCTCGTGCCAATGAGTTATCCAGAGAGGCACGTCAGCTTGCGGAGCAGGGAAGCGAGGTTATGGCAGGAGCCGTCTCCTCAATGAAAGAGATGCATGAAGCAAGTGCCAAAATTGCGGATATCATCTCAACCATTGATGGAATATCATTCCAAACCAATCTGTTGGCATTGAATGCGGCTGTTGAGGCAGCCAGAGCCGGTGATCATGGACGAGGTTTTGCGGTTGTTGCTGGAGAGGTTCGAAGTCTTGCTCAGCGTAGTGCCGAGTCAGCTAAAGAGATTAAGAGTCTGATTGAAGATAGTATTGATAAAATTGAACAGGGTACCAGTCAGGTCAATAATGCAGGAGATAGTTTGAGTAAAATTGTTACATCTGTTCAGCAGGTTAGTGCTATTGTTGGAGAGATTGCAGAAGCAAGTTCAGAGCAGGCAGATGGAATCAGCCAGGTAAACCGAGCGGTCTCTGAGCTGGATAACACAACACAACAAAATGCTGCTCTGGTAGAGGAGACAGCAGCATCCAGTGAAGATATGAGTCACCATGCAAATGCTCTTCGTGACCGGGTAAAATATTTTAAAGTCTAATGAATAGTAGAATTTTAGTAATAGATGATGATCAGCAGGTCATAGAGACCTATCAAGAAATTTTTGAACCTGGGGTTGATGAGATAGACATTCTGGCAGATGTTGTCGGAGTCTCTATGGATGAGGGGGTAGGCAGCCAGAAATTTCCTTTCCGGGTCTCTAGTGCGACACAGGGAGAGGAAGGGGTTCAACTGGCCAATATGGCCTGTGAAATGGGGCAGCCATTTGCTGTTGCGATGGTTGACATGCGCATGCCACCTGGCTGGGATGGCTTACGTACTGCGGAAGAGCTGCGTAAGATTGATGAGAATATTTATATTATTATTGTCACAGCCTACACTGACCGGAGTGTTGAGGAGATCCACGGAATTCTGAAACGAGATGCGTTGTTAATCTACAAACCGTTTACCAGTGATGAAATCTATCAGCTTGCGCGTACTCTCTGCATTAGCTGGAATGACCGGCAAGACAAGTGTGATGCCTTTGAAGAGGTAGAACGTCTGGCCTCCTACCCGGAAGAGAGTCCCGGTCCGGTGCTCCGATACAGTAGCCAGGGAGAGTTACTGTATGCCAACCATAATAGCGATTCTATACTCTCCATGATGGGTGCTTTGGAAGTAGGTGATGTGCTGGTGGGAGCCTGGTTGAAACGGATCAAGTCAGTCTATGAAGATGGCAGAATGGTTGAGATTGAGGCAGCCAGTGGTAGTCAGTTTTTTCTCTTTACCTTGGCACCTATTCCAGCAAAAGGATATGTTAACTGTTATGCAAAAAATGAGACACGACGTTATCTACTGACTCGTCAACTCACTTACCAGGCACGCCATGATTCATTGACTGGATTGATTAATCGAGGGGAGTTTATTCGTAAACTAAACCTCGTTTTACGACGTATTCGAGCCCAGAATGAGGCACACGCACTGCTCTATCTGGATATGGAACATTTTAAAGAGATTAACGATACTTCAGGCCATATTGCAGGTGATCACGTGTTGCAAGAGCTCTCCAATATGTTGTTGAATGAGGTAAAGGATGGTGATGTGCTCTCTCGTATTGGTGGTGACGAGTACGCTATGCTGGTCTATAACGTAAACTCAGATCAGGCCCGGTCTGTCGGGGGAAGAATCAATCGGGCTGTGGAGAAACAGATTTTCCGTTGGAAGGGTGAAGAGTTTCGTCTTGGGGGGAATATCGGTGTAGCAATGATTGACCAGAATAACCTAGGAGATGCACAAGAGTTACTGAATCGAGCAGATCAGGCCTGTTATGCGGCCAAAGAGCTGGGTGGTGATCATGGAAATATCTATGTGTATGATTTGGATCGATCCGTTTCCGAACAGAGAAGTGAGGCGATTGAGCTGGCGAATGAGGTTCAGGAGGCAATTCATAAGCACAATTTTCAGCTCTATCTTCAACCATTACTTTACACCGGAGTACAACAGCAGGGTGAGATGCGCTATGAAGTTCTGTTGAGAATGGAAAATAGCAGTGGAGAGCTAGTAAATCCAGCGCTGTTTATTCCGGAGAGTGAACGTTTTGATTTGGCGGCACAACTGGACTACTGGGTGATTGAAAATGGCTTCAAGCGAATTGCTGAAAAGAGTGAAGATCAGAGTGTCTATATCTTCAAGATTTCTGAGTCGACGCTGATTGAGGAGGGCTTTGAACTTTTTGTACGGGATCAGATCGAATCCCTAGGGGTCGATCCTGCACATCTGATTTTTGAGATTACTGAAGAGGTCGCTTATACCCATATGATGGTGTTTCAGCACTTTATTCAAGAGATGCGCAGACTCAAGGTGCGTATTGCAATTGAAGAGTATGGCAGTATTGATGCCTCATTTACCTCTTTGCAGAAACTACCGGTTGATATGATCAAGATTGATGGTCGTTTGGTACGTGGTGTGATCCACAATCCTGTAGAATACGCCATTGTTGAGTCGATCTATCGTGTATCTACAGTATTGGGAATGGAGTGTGTCGCCTTTTCGGTTGAAAACGAGGAGACCAAAACAATGTTGGGTCGTCTTGGAATTCACTATCTGCAGGGATATCACATTGGGCAGCCGGAGCCATGGTGTGAGTAGCCAGCAAGTTCACAGTTCTGAGAAATACAGCGTTTTTGAGTGCGTAGCATGAGCCTTACCTTGGAGCAAGCCAAGGATGAAATTGATGCACTCGAAAAAAGTAATCGAGTGTTGAAAGAGCGACTATATCAGCATCAGGAGCGAGGGATTGGTGACCACTCAATCGTGAGCAACTACCTGGATCAGTTGCATCAGCACCTTCAAGAGGTGAAAGAGCGTGAGGAGAGTTATCGTCAACTCAGCCAGACACTGCATGAGGCCAATTTCTATACCAAAAGTATTCTGGATTCGATGACTGAGGCACTCTTCGTGACCACCAGTGAAGGGTTTATTGAACAGGTAAATCCAGCAGCTGAGCGCCTGCTTGGCTATGGCATGGACGAGATGATTGGCAAGAGCATTGCGGAACTCTTTGTTGAAGAAGAGGCGGAGGAGAGTGATGATCTCTTCTTCTCGGTCGATAGCCCGCTTGACGAGCTGATTCGTACTGGTAAAGGGGACAAGATTGAGCAATTAATGTTGCATGCAGAGGGGGGGCAGATACCGGTAATGATCTCGGGAGAAGTTGCTCAACCGAATGAGGTCGAGCGTTATATTGTGGTCGCTGTCCAAGATATGCGTGAGCGTAAAAGGATGGAAGAGCAGGCGCAGTACAATGCCTTTCAGTCGGGCGTTGCAGAAATGAGTATTACCATTTTGCACAATATTGGTAATGCCGTAACCGGCCTTTATGGCGGATCAACCCGAATTATCAAGCAGAGTGAGAATATCCGTAGAATTTCTGCGATGCTGGTCGAATCTGCAAGAAAGGTGGCTCCAGAGATTGAGGAGATGCAGGCAAGTGAGCGGGAGGTTGCTGGAATAGTGGGCAATATTCCCGCTCTTTTGAAACGTTCTGGTGAGTTATTGGATAAGATGGTGGGAGACGAGATTATACCCAGTGCCCAAGCGGTTGAAGAGGGGGTTAATCACATCTCTGAAATTATCCGTATTCAGAAGAGCTCTGCCGCGATGACACACACGATAACATCGTTTCGTTTGAGTGAATTGATGCAGAACATAATGGTCATGCAACAGGAGATTATGGAGAAATACTCTGTTGAGGTGTTGATCGATATTGATGCAGTGCCTGGTAAGCTGAATCTGCCGCGAAATCAATTGATTCAACTGCTGCTGAATCTATTGAAAAATAGTCGTGAAGCTATTATCGAACGCTCTCAAAAAGAGTCTGTTAAGGGCAAAATAGAGGTGATAGCAAAACCAAAGGGCAAGTTGGAGTTTACCCTCTGTGTGGTTGATAACGGATGTGGTATCCCCAAGGAAAACCTGTCTAAACTCTTTAATCATGGCTATACAACCAAAGTGGAGGGGAGTGGATTTGGTCTTCACTCAGCAGCCAATTTTGTCAATAAATTAGGTGGTGAAATGACGGTTGTCAGTGATGGTATCAATCAAGGTGCGAATATTTGTATGTTATTTCCTTACCGCTCCGAGTAGTGTGTAGTGATGTGACAGGAGTTTGTTGTTAGGGAACCTCTGAACAAGTCTGGGTAATTTGAATTACGTCCATAGCGCCCAAGATCAAGGCGAAGATCGCAGCCAATAGCAGGCTATTAGCAAGGTTTTCAACGAAGATATTGGG
>DUYW01000003.1 GCA_013349825.1 Gammaproteobacteria bacterium
GAGATGGCAATGCCAGGAGATAATCTGAAGATTCTTGGCACCCTGATCAACCCGATTGCAATGGACGAGGGGCTGCGTTTTGCGATCCGAGAGGGTGGCCGGACTGTAGGTTCTGGTGTTGTTTCCAAGATTATCGAATAAATTATTTTTTCGAATAATTACTGAATAACGACTGACTGAGTAAAAGTAAATGGCTGGACAGAGAATTCGTATCCGTCTCAAAGCGTTTGATTATCGTCTAATCGATCAATCTGCACGTGAAATTGCACAGACGGCAAAGCGTACCGGAGCACAAGTTCGTGGTCCAATTCCGCTTCCAACAAAGAAAGAGCGCTTTACTGTTCTGACCTCGCCACACGTCAATAAAGACGCGCGTGACCAGTATGAACTGCGTACCCATAAGCGAATGATGGACATCGTGGACCCAACGGATAAAACCGTGGATGCACTGATGAAACTCGACCTCGCGGCTGGCGTTGATGTACAGATCAAGCTTTCTTGATAGTAAAGAGATAGAAGAGAGGATTTAGAAATGTCAATCGGACTGGTAGGTCGAAAGGTCGGAATGAGTCGAGTGTTTACCGAAGCGGGTGCATCGATTCCTGTGACTGTGATTGAGGTAGAACCCAATCGTGTCACTCAGGTCAAGACTGATGAGACAGATGGATATAACGCGATTCAGGTGACAACTGGAACACGTAGAGCATCTCGGGTAACCAAGCCAATGGCTGGGCACTATGCGAAAGCGGGTGTTGAAGCTGGGCGCGGTCTCTGGGAGTTTCGCCTGAATAGTGATGAAATTGTAAACTACGAAGCGGGTAAAGAGGTTGAGTTGGATACGTTCGAGGCTGGACAGAAAATCGACGTGACCGGTATCAATCGTGGATTTGGTTTTCAGGGCGGTATTAAGCGTCACCACTTTAGTGGTCTCGATAATACTCACGGAAACTCGGTTTCACACCGCTCTAATGGTTCGATCGGACAGTGTCAGACCCCCGGACGTGTAGTCAAGGGCAAGAAAATGTCGGGTCACATGGGTAATGTACAGCGTACGATGCAGAATCTGGAAGTGGTTCGTGTGGATGCTGAACGTAACCTGATTCTGGTTAAGGGCGCAGTTCCTGGTGCTAAAGGTGGTGATCTGATGATCAAACCTGCAGTCAAGGCTGGGGAATAAGGAGTTAAGTCATGGAATTGAATGTACGTGATTTTCCGGCAGGCAATGAGCAGTCAAAGGTCTCTGTTTCAGATACCGCGTTTGCTGCAGATTATAATGAGGCATTAATCCATCAAGTGGTTGTAGCCTATCAGGCGGGTGCGCGTGCGGGTACTGCGGCACAGAAAACACGTTCTGATGTGCGTGGTGGTGGTGCCAAGCCTTGGCGTCAGAAAGGGACAGGTCGTGCCCGTGCGGGTACAAGTCGTAGCCCAATCTGGAGAAGTGGTGGTGTAACTTTTGCCGCACGCCCAAGAAATTATGAGCAGAAGGTGAATCGTAAGATGTATCGCGCTGCGATGCGCTCTATTCTTTCTGAACTGGTGCGTCAGGATCGTTTGACTGTTGTTTCAAGTTTGAGTGTTGAGAGCGCAAAGACCAAGGCACTGAATAGTGCGTTGAGTGGTATGGACCTTAACAACGTATTGATTGTTTCAGGTGAAGTAGATGAGAATCTCTACCTCTCTGCACGTAACCTACCGCACGTTGGTGTGACAGATGTGACCGCAATGGATCCAGTTAGTCTGGTCTCTTACGAGAATGTATTGATGAGCGAGTCTGCACTGAAGCAGGTCGAGGAGTCACTGGCATGAGTAATAATCAAGAACGTTTGATGAAAGTCGTATTGGCACCGCACATTACTGAAAAGAGTGCGATGGCCGCAGAGATGCGCAACCAGTATGTATTTAAAGTGGCTAAGGATGCCAAGAAGCCAGAGATCAAAGAGGCGATTGAGCTGATGTTTGATGTCAAGGTGGATGGTGTCACGATTAGCAATGTCAAAGGTAAGAGCAAACGTAGTGGTATGAAATTTGGCAGACGTCCAAGCTGGAAGAAGGCCTTTGTTAAGTTGAGTGAAGGTCAAGAAATTCAATTCATGGATGCCGAATAAGGGCTGGGATCAGAGAGTTTTCGAAGGGATAGTATAAAGATGGCAATCGTAAAATCTAAACCAACCTCGCCAGGACGTCGTTTTGTCGTTTCAGTGGTGAACCAGAATCTGCATAAAGGTAAGCCTCATGCAGCGTTGGTGGCAAAGAAATCCAAAAATGGTGGTCGTAATAATGCGGGCCGTATCACAACACGTCATCGTGGTGGTGGTCATAAGCAACGTTATCGTGTTATTGACTTCAAGCGTAACAAGGATGGGATTCCAGCCAAGGTAGAGCGTCTGGAGTATGATCCTAACCGTACTGCAAATATTGCATTAGTGCTTTATGCAGATGGAGAACGTCGCTATATCATTGCGCCTAAGGGAGTCTCTGCTGAAGACACGTTGATGTCAGGTAGTGGTGCTGAGATCAAAACTGGTAACACTATGGCTCTGCGTGATATGCCATTGGGTACTACAGTTCACTGTATTGAGCTGAAGCCAGGTAAAGGTGCCCAGGTTGCACGCTCAGCGGGAACTTCCGCTCAGTTTGTAGCGAAAGAGGGTGCATTTGCAACCTTACGTCTGCGCTCTGGAGAGATGCGCAAGATTTTGCTCGATTGCCGTGCAACCATCGGTGAAGTGAGTAATGGTGAGCATTCACTAAGAAAATTAGGTAAAGCGGGTGCTACTCGCTGGCGTGGTGTTCGTCCGACCGTCCGCGGTGTTGCGATGAATCCAGTTGACCATCCACATGGCGGTGGTGAGGGGCGTACTTCGGGTGGTCGTCATCCGGTCTCTCCATGGGGTATGCCTACCAAGGGTTATAAGACGCGTTCCAATAAACGTACGGATCAGTATATTGTCCGTCGTCGGAACAAGAAATAATAGAGTATAAACGAGTAACTGAGCCGAGGATTATAACGTGCCACGTTCAATTAAAAAGGGTCCATTCATCGATGAGCATCTTCGCGTAAAAGTGAAAAAGGCAGTCGAAAGTAGTGACCGTCGTCCTATTAAAACCTGGTCCAGAAGATCCATGATTATGCCTGAGATGATTGGCCTCACAATTGCCATTCATAATGGTCGTCAACATGTACCTGTGTTGATTAATGAGAACATGGTCGGTCACAAGCTGGGTGAGTTTGCGCTGACGCGTACCTATCGTGGTCATGCTGCAGACAAAAAGTCGAAAAGGTAGAGATTATGGAAACGGTTGCAAAGCTTAAAAATGCAAAAATTTCTGCACAGAAGGTGCGTCTGGTTGTTGATCAGATTCGTGGTCTTCCGGTAGAAAATGCAGTAGATCTGCTTCGATTTAGTAACAAAAAAGCCGCACATATTGTAGGTAAGATACTGAATTCTGCGATTGCTAATGCAGAACATAATGAAGGTGCAGATATTGATGAATTGAAGGTCTCGACGGCATTTGTCGACGAAGGCCCGACATATAAGCGAATTCAACCTCGTGCGAAAGGTCGTGCGAACCGAATTCTTAAACGAACCAGCCATATTAGTGTGGCTGTTTCAGATCGCTGAGGAATAGCGGAATGGGTCAAAAAGTACATCCAATTGGTTACCGTCTGGGATACATCAAGGACTGGAACTCTACCTGGTATGCAGATAGTAAAAACTATGCAGATCAACTGTTTGCGGATATCTCTATTCGAGAGTTCCTGAAAAAGCGCTTGGCGCAAGCTTCAGTAAGCCGTATCCTGATTGAGCGTCCGTCAGGTAATGCTCGAATTACTATACATACAGCTCGTCCTGGTATCGTAATTGGTAAGAAGGGTGAGGATATTGAGAAGCTGCGTCGTGAAGTCACGGCGAGAATGGGAATTCCTGTCCAGATTAATATCGAAGAGATTCGTAAGCCTGAGCTGGATGCCCAGTTAGTTGCAGAAGGGATTGCACAACAGCTGGAAAAGCGTATTATGTTTCGCCGCGCGATGAAACGTTCTGTTGGTAATACCATGCGCTTGGGTGGTAAAGGGATTCGTATCAATGTATCCGGTCGTTTGAATGGTGCAGAGATTGCACGAACTGAGTGGTATCGTGAAGGACGTGTTCCTCTACATACCTTGAGAGCAGATATTGATTACGGCTTTGCTGAAGCTGAGACCACTTATGGAATCATCGGCATCAAAGTATGGATCTTCAAGGGAGAGGTCTATAACACCTCTGTCAATAGTGAAGAGCCAGAGACTGTTGATAGTACCGCGAAGTAAAGCAATAGAATTAGTCTAAGAGATAGGGAAGAAGAGCAATGCTTCAACCGAAAAGAACAAAATTCCGTAAGCAGCATAAAGGAAGAAACCGTGGCTTGTCACAAAACGGAAACTCAGTCAGTTTTGGTGAGTTTGGCCTGAAAGCAACGGGACGAGGACGAATCACGGCGCGTCAGATTGAGGCGGCACGTCGTACCATTTCACGTCAGGTAAAACGTGGTGGTAAATTAACGATTCGTATTTTTCCTGACAAGCCAATTACCAAGAAGCCTCTAGAGGTTCGTCAAGGTAAAGGTAAGGGTAATGTAGAGTATTGGGTTGCTCTGATTCAACCTGGAAAGATGTTGTATGAGATCGAAGGTGTACCTGAAGAGTTGGCGCGTGAGGCCTTTAAGCTTGCTGCAGCAAAACTTCCTGTATCAACAATTTTTGTGGCAAGAACCCCTCTGTAACAGGTTATCGTGATGAAGACAAGTGAACTGAGAGAAAAGAGCGAAGCAGATCTGCAGACAGAGTTGCAGGCGATGTTACGTGAACAATTTAATTTACGTATGCAGCGTGCTACAAACCAGCTGTCTGATAACAGTCAGATGAAAAAGGTTCGTCGCAATATCGCGCGTGTAAAGACTATTATGAATGAAAAACAGAGTACTGCATCATGACAGATCAGAGTGGAATAGTAAGAACGATCACGGGTCGTGTTGTCTCTAATAAAGGAGACAAAAGCATTACAGTGATGGTAGAGCGTCAGGTAAAGCACCCTATTTACAAAAAATTCATCAAGCGTTCAACTAAATTGAGAGCGCATGATGAGAGCAATCAGTGTAATGAGGGTGATCTTGTTACTATTCAGCCTTGTCGACCAATATCAAAGAGTAAATCTTTTATGTTAGTCGAGGTTCTTGAGTCTGCAGCAGCAGGTTAGTTGACAACTCAAGATTATAAGATGATAAATAGAAATAGAGATTGGAGATAACCAATGATTCAGATGCAATCCACATTGAGTGTTGCTGATAACAGTGGCGCAAAAAAGGTCATGTGCATCAAGGTGCTTGGTGGTTCCAAGCGTCGTTACGCAGGAATTGGTGATGTGATTAAGGTCAGTGTTAAAGAAGCACTGCCACGTGGCAAGGTCAAGAAAGGTGACGTATACAATGCAGTTGTTGTACGCACACGTAAAGGTGTTCGCCGCCCGGATGGTTCATTGATCCGCTTCGATGGTAATGCAGCAGTAATGCTGAATGCCAAGCATGAACCTATTGGCACACGTATCTTTGGACCTGTGACACGTGAACTTCGTGGTAAGAAATTCATGAAGATCGTCTCATTGGCACCAGAAGTTATTTAAGTAAACAATAGTAATTATTTAGAGATAACGATATGCGCAGGATTAAAAAAGGTGATGAGGTAATAGTCCTCACTGGCAAAGATAGTGGTCAGAGAGGTACCGTTGCACGAGTGATTTTCGAGAAGGATCGCTTGGTTGTAGATGGTATCAATATGGTTAAAAAACATACCAAGCCTAACCCCAATCTTGGCATTGCCGGCGGGATCGTGGAGAAAGAGATGTCTATCCATATCTCTAATGTTGCTCTCTATAATAATGCAACTGGAAAGGCAGATCGTGTCGGTTTCAAAACCCTGGATGATGGACGCAAAGTACGTTATTTCAAGTCCAGCGGCGAAGTCGTTGACGCGTAAACTTGATACATAGGAAAAGGTCATGAGTATCAGTAAAGAGCACTATAACAGCACGGTTGTAAACCAGTTGATGGAACAGTTCGGTTACAAAAGTGTAATGGAAGTTCCAAAAATCACTAAGATTACCCTCAATATGGGTGTTGGTGAGGCGGTCGGAGATAAGAAAATTCTCGATCATGCATTCTCCGACATGCAGAAAATTGCAGGTCAAAAGCCAGTAAAAACATTGGCGCGTCTCTCTATCGCAGGTTTTAAAATTCGTGATGGATGGCCGATTGGTTGTAAAGTAACATTACGTAGTGCGCGTATGTATGAGTTCCTAGATCGACTGATAGCGATATCGATTCCACGAATTCGAGATTTCCGTGGTCTTAATGGAAAGTCTTTTGATGGGCAGGGCAACTACAGTATGGGTGTGACTGAGCAGATTATTTTTCCAGAGATTGACTACGACAAAGTGGATGCACTCCGTGGACTGGATATCAGTGTAGTAACAACGGCTAAGAATGATGAGGAAGGTAAGGCGCTGCTGGCAGCAATGAACTTCCCCTTCAAGAATTAGTAAGCAGTATTTAGAAGTAATTTAGGAATAGGAATTAGATAGTATGGCAAAGACCTCTATGATTCAGCGCGAATTACGCCGCGAGAAACTGGTTAAGAAGTACGCGGCAAAACGTGCAGAGCTGAAGAGCACGATGATCAACGCGGATGTTACTGCAGAAGAGAGAGCAGCAGCACGTCGTAAGTTCAATATGTTACCGAGAGACTCTAGCTCGTCACGTCTGCATAATCGCTGTAATCTGACGGGACGTCCACACGGATACTATAGAAAGTTCGGGCTCAGCCGTAATAAGTTGCGTGAAGCAACCATGCGCGGTGATGTGCCAGGATTGAGAAAGGCTAGCTGGTAAGCCAGAGCCTCAAGATTGATTACAAGTTAATTCATTACAAACAGATATGTTTTTGGAAAAGTAAAGATGAGTATGCAAGACCCAATCGCGGATATGCTAACCCGCATCCGCAATGCGCTGGCAGTTGAGAAACAAGTGGTAGCAATGCCCTCTTCTCGCATTAAAACTGCAATTGCAAATGTAATGAAAGAGGAAGGCTATATCTCTGATTTCTCTGTTGCTGAGGCAGGAGGCAAGGCTGAGTTGAAGATTGAACTCAAATACTTCCAGGGACGCCCTGTCATTGAGATGATGAAACGCGTAAGCCGCCCCGGTTTGCGTACCTATAAAGGTAAAGGTGAGCTACCGTCGGTCAATAACGGACTGGGTATCGCTATCATCTCTACACCGAATGGTCTGATGACAGATCGAGCAGCGAAATCTGCTGGTGTAGGCGGTGAAGTCATCTGTTACGTCTATTAATCTAACTAGTTGCTGAGTTCAGGAAAGTAAAATGTCTAGAGTTGCAAAAGCTCCTGTTGAGATCCCTGCTGGTGTAGATATCTCTGTAAACGGGCAAAAAATTCAGATCAAGGGTGCGAATGGTAACTTTGATTATCAGGTACATGAAACAGTTGCTGTAGAAGTTGAAGGCAATCAGGTTCGTGTCGCACCTAAAGGTGGAAAAGAGACCATTGCAATGGCAGGTACCATGCGTGCGCTGATCAACAATATGGTGGTTGGAGTAACCCAGGGGTTTGAGAAGAAATTGACACTGATTGGTGTTGGTTATCGTGCAAAATCGGCAGGTAAAAGCTTGGAGTTAACACTCGGCTTCTCACATCCTGTAAACTACGCGATCCCTGACGGGATCACCATTGAAACCCCATCTACGACAGAGGTGGTTGTTAAAGGTGCAGACAAACAGAAAGTGGGTCAGGTTGCGGCCGAAATTCGTGCCTATCGCCCACCAGAGCCTTATAAAGGCAAGGGTGTTCGCTATACGGACGAGTATGTGATCCGTAAAGAAGCGAAGAAGAAATAGTCGAAAAAAGTGTAATTGTATTTGTGATACCTGGATTGGTTATAGGATTGTTCAATGGATAAGAAGCAGAGTCGTCAACGTCGCGCTAGACGTACACGAGCAAAGATCAGAGAGTTGGGTGTGCCACGTTTAACTGTGCACCGTACTCCAAGTCACATCTATGCACAGGTGATTGATAGTGATGCAAAGGTTGTTGCAAGTGCATCCAGTGTACTTGCTGAAGTGCGTGCAGCAGGGGCAACAGGTAATGTTACTACAGCCATGACTGTCGGTAAGATGATCGCAGAGCGTACAAAAGAGGCCGGGATTACCCGTGTTGCTTTTGACCGTTCAGGCTTTAAATATCATGGTCGTGTTCAGGCGCTGGCAGATGCAGCCCGTGAGAACGGCCTCGAGTTTTAATCGCGTCTACCCTCAAAATAGATCGCTGAGAGAAGAATTAGGAAATCGAAGATGGCTGAGAAACAGTTCAAAAAAGATAATGACGATGACATGCTGGAGAAGCTGGTTGCTGTCAACCGTGTAGCAAAAACCGTTAAAGGTGGTCGTATTTTCTCATTCACTGCACTGACTGTCGTGGGTGACGGAAACGGTAAAATTGGCTTTGGTTATGGCAAGGCACGTGAAGTCCCTTTGGCCATTCAAAAGGCTATGGAGCGTGCGCGACGTAATATCAAAAGCGTCAGCCTGAACGGTGGAACTCTGCAATACCCAATCCGTGCTCGTCATGGTGCCGCAGATATTTATATGCAACCCGCATCTGAAGGTACGGGTATTATTGCAGGTGGTGCGATGCGTGCTGTTTTTGAGGTTGTTGGTGTGCACAATGTACTGGCAAAACGTAATGGCTCATCCAATCCAATCAATGTAGTTCGCGCAACAATCAAGGGGCTGACAGATATGAATAGCCCGGAGCAAATTGCTGCGAAGCGTGGAAAAACGGTCGAAGAGATTCTAGGGTAAATCGTTATGGCAGATAATAAAATTACTTTGACACTGGTCAAAAGTCTGATCGGTCGTCTACCAGCACATAAAGCGTGTGCTGCAGGTCTAGGAATTCGTCGTATGCACCAGACTGTTTCAGTCATTGATACGCCTGAAAACCGTGGAATGATTAACAAAATCAGCTATATGCTGAAGGTGGAGGACTAATCATGCGTATCAATACAATCAAACCTGCAGAAGGTTCGAAAAAGACAGCCAAACGCGTGGGACGTGGTATTGGTTCAGGCCTGGGTAAAACCTGTGGTCGCGGTCATAAAGGTCAAAAATCACGTTCAGGTGGCTACAACAAGGTCGGGTTCGAGGGTGGTCAGCAACCACTGCAACGTCGCTTGCCTAAGGTTGGCTTCTCTTCTCGAAAGGCTCGTTTTGTTGCTGAAGTACGTCTGCATGAGCTGGAAAAATGTGGTGAGACTGTAGACCTGTTATCACTAAAAGCGGCGAATATCATCAACCAAGACATCAAACGCGCTAAGGTGATTGCCTCAGGCGAGATCACAAAAGCAGTTTCCGTTATTGGTTTGGGTGTTACGCCAGGTGCCCGTGCTGCAATTGAAGCTGCCGGCGGTAAGATTGAAGAGTAGTGCTCTGCACACTTTTTGATTAGAGAGAGTAATTCAAGATTATGGCAAGATCAGCACCCGCGATGGGACCTGGAGCAGATAAGCTCGCAGAGTTAAAATCTCGTTTGTGGTTTGTGTTTGGCGCAATCGTCGTCTATCGAATGGGGGCGCACGTACCGGTGCCGGGCATTAATCCTGTGGCACTACAGGCGATGTTTGACGCACAGTCTGGAACTATTCTGGATATGTTCAACATGTTCTCGGGTGGTGCATTGATGCGACTGAGCCTCTTTGCTTTGGGGGTGATGCCTTACATTTCAGCTTCTATCATCATGAATTTGCTGACGGTAACCTCTCCTAAACTGGAACAGTTGAAGAAAGAGGGGCAGGCAGGACGTCGTAAAATTACCCAATATACCCGGTATGGTACGTTGGTACTGGCAACATTCCAGGCTTTGGGGATTTCTATTGCATTGGAATCGCAGTCAGCAGGTGGGATGAATGTAGTGATCGATCCTGGGCTGGGTTTTCGTTTTGTTGCAGTGACTACGTTGGTGACAGGAACGATGTTTCTGATGTGGTTAGGAGAACAGATTTCAGAGCGCGGTATTGGTAACGGTATTTCATTGATCATCTTTGCTGGTATTGTTGCGGGTCTGCCTTCTGCGGTTGGCGGCACCATGGAGTTGGCCAGAACCGGTGAGATGCACTCTATTACCGTGTTGGCACTGTTTGTTGGTGCGATTTTAGTGACATCATTCGTGGTTTTTGTTGAGCGTGGACAGCGTCGAATTACGGTGACCTATGCTAAACAGCAGCGTGGAAACCGAATGTATGCAGGGCAGAACAGCCATTTACCTCTGAAGGTGAACATGGCTGGTGTAATTCCACCTATTTTTGCATCCAGTATTATTCTTTTTCCTGCAACAATGGGAAGCTGGTTTGGTAGTGGTGAAGGAATGGAGTGGATGAAGGATCTGGCGACAACGCTGTCTCCGGGGCAGCCACTCTATGTTGCCTTCTATGCCGTAGCAATTATTTTCTTCTGTTTCTTCTATACCGCACTGGTATTCAACCCTAAAGAGACAGCAGATAATTTGAGAAAATCTGGTGCATTTATCCCAGGGATACGCCCAGGTCAGCAGACCGCGAAGTACATCGATAAAGTGATGACTCGCTTGACACTTATTGGTGCTGGTTACATTACCGCTGTGAGCCTGCTGCCAGAATTTTTGATTATTAAGTGGAATGTCCCCTTCTATTTTGGCGGCACCTCACTGTTGATTATTGTTGTTGTTATTATGGATTTTATCTCTCAGGTTCAATCTCATCTCCTCTCTCATCAATATGATGGGTTGATGAAAAAGGCGAATCTGAAGGGGTATGGTCGTAGTGGTATTTAACCCTCTGCGGTTTGGAAGTTATAGAGTAGTTTTGGAGTATTAAGATGAAAGTTCGTGCGTCAGTTAAAAAAATGTGTCAGCACTGCAAGGTGATTCGCCGTAATGGTGTTGTTCGTGTAATTTGTAGCAAAGACCCTAAGCATAAACAGCGCCAAGGGTAATCGCGAATTTTTATTATTGATTTTTGTATAGAGTGTAGGTATCCTTGCCGGCTTTCCGTGCCATGTGCGGTGTAGCTTTAAAGCAATAGGGACCAGTTAGGAGAAGAGCCAGATGGCACGAATTGCGGGTGTAAATGTACCTGATAACAAACATGCTTGGGTAGCACTGACTTCGATTTACGGAATCGGAAGAACGAGTGCATATAGTATCTGTGCGGCAGCCGGAGTGGATGCAGCAACTAAGATACGTGACCTTGAAGACAATCAGATTGAGATCATCCGTGGTGAGGTGGCTAAGTTCACTGTAGAGGGTGATTTGAGGCGTGAAGTCTCAATGAATATCAAACGTCTGATGGATCTGGGCACAAATCGAGGTATTCGTCACCGTCGTGGGCTTCCAGTCCGGGGACAGAATACTAAAAATAATGCACGTACGCGTAAAGGCCCTAAAAAGGCTATCAAACGCTAAGTGTAAATTAGTTAAAGTTTAATTTTATATAGGTTTCATAGTTCTATGGCAAAGGCATCTGCTTCAAAGCGTAAGAAGGTGAAAAAGAACATCCCTGAGGGGATCGTTCACGTTCACGCGACTTTTAATAATACGATTATTACCATTACTGACCGCAAGGGCGATACCCTCTGCTGGGCAACTTCTGGTGGTAGTGGTTTCCGTGGTTCTCGCAAGAGCACACCATTCGCTGCGCAGGTTGCTGCAGAGCGAGCGGGTGTTCAGGCTCAGGAGTACGGCTTGAAATCTGTTGATGTTCGCATTAAAGGGCCTGGGCCTGGTCGTGAGTCATCTGTTCGTGCATTGAATAACATTGGTATTCGCATCAACAGCATCACTGATGTAACTCCATTGCCTCACAATGGCTGTCGTCCACCAAAGAAACGCCGCGTTTAACGGTAATAAGTAATCTAGGAGAATATTACTGTGGCTAAATATACAGGACCTAAATGTAAACTTTCCCGTCGTGAGGGAACAGATCTTGGACTTAAGAGCGGACTGCGTGCTCTGGAGACCAAATGTAAACCAGATCAGTTGCCTGGTCAGCATGGTGCTGGAGCGCGTGCTCCACGTATGTCTGATTATGCACTTCAGTTACGTGAGAAACAGAAAGTACGTCGTATCTACGGCTTGTTAGAAAAACAGTTCCGTAGCTACTACAAAGAGGCGGCACGCCGCAAAGGGTCAACGGGTGAAAACCTGTTACAGATTCTGGAGTGCCGACTAGATAATGTTGTCTACCGTATGGGATTTGGTGCAACACGTGCCGAGGCCCGTCAACTAGTCAATCATAAGTCTATTCTGGTTAACGGAAACGTGCTCAGTATCCCCTCTTACCAGCTGAAACCGAGTGATACAGTTTCAGTACGTGAGAAGGCGAAAAAGCAGGAGCGTATTAAAATGGCGCTGCAATTAGCACCACAAACACGCGAAGATGCAGAGTGGATTGATGTCAATTCAGAGAAGATGGAAGGTGTCTATAAGAGCATTCCTGAGCGTTCTGACCTCTCATCAGAGATTAATGAGCATCTGATTGTAGAGCTCTACTCTAAATAAACACTAGAGTGGTCCTTCCACTCCTTTATAGACTGCTATTGAAAGCCTGAGGTTCGATACGAGATGCAAGGTTCAGTAAAAGAATTTTTAATGCCAAAGTTGGCCAATATCAAGAATATTGACACCAACCATATTCAGGTTGCCATTGAGCCACTTGAGCGTGGTTTTGGACACACGATTGGAAACGCGTTACGCCGTATTCTGCTCTCTTCTATGCATGGTAGTGCAATTACAGAGGTGACTATTGATGGCGTAAGTCATGAGTACTCTGCAATTGAAGGTGTGCAGGAAGATGTGATTGATATTTTGCTCAACCTGAAAGGGGTTGCGATCAGAATGAACGCTCATGCTGAAGCAGAGCTTAACCTGAAGAGCAACGGTAGTGGTGTAGTTGTCGCTGGTGATATTACAGGTGATGATGTTGAAATTATCAATCCTGAGCATGTGATTGCGAATGTTACAGATGCAAGTGTAACACTGAACATGAAACTTAAAGTCTCTACCGGTCGCGGCTATCAGCCATCATCTGAACGCGATGCTGATGAGGATGGAGGTACCATTGGTACACTGCGCCTTGATGCTTCATTCAGTCCAATTAGCCGTGTCAGTTACAGTGTTGAGGCCGCACGTCTCAAACAGCGTACTGACCTTGATCGCCTAATCATTGATCTACAGACCAATGGTACGATTGATCCAGAAGAGGCGATTCGTCGTGCAGCGAGTATTCTTCAAACCCAATTAGGGGCATTTGTTGAGTTGCATACAGAAGAGCTCCAGGTGGTTGCAGCTGAGTCTGAGCCGGAAGTAGATCCGGTACTGTTGCGTCCAGTGGACGATCTGGAACTTACAGTTCGTTCTGCAAACTGTCTGAAAGCAGAGGCTATTATGTATATTGGTGACCTGATTCAGCGCACTGAAACAGAGTTACTGCGTACACCGAATTTGGGTAAAAAATCCCTCAATGAGATCAAAGATGTATTAGCATCACGCGGTCTCTCTCTGGGGATTCGCCTGGAGAACTGGCCACCAGCCAGTATCCGTGAAGGCAAGCAGTCTGCGTAACCTTACGTATATTGAAGATCACAGAAATAGATAACGGAAAAGATCATGCGTCATCGTCATAGTGGAAGACAATTAAACCGTAACAGCAGCCATCGTAAGGCTATGTTCCGTAATATGAGCAACTCGCTGTTTCAACACGAGTTAATTCGTACCACCTTGCCAAAGGCCAAGGAGCTGCGTCGCTTTGCTGAACCACTGATTACCCTCTCCAAGACAGACAGTGTTGCCAACCGTCGTCTTGCATTTAACCGTATGCGAGACCGTGATATGGTCACCAAACTCTTTAACGAGCTGGGACCACGTTATACTGAACGTCCTGGAGGCTATGTACGTATCCTTAAAGCGGGCTTTCGTGCAGGAGACAAAGCGCCGATGGCACTGGTTGAACTTGTAGATCGCCCTATTCCGGATATTGACGAGGATGATTTCGAGAGTGATGCAGAGGAGTAGACCGCAAAACTAATTCGAATTAAAAAGGCCGGGCTCTGCTCCGGCTTTTTTTATTGTCCCTAGCAATAGAGGGTCTGTACTCATCGTAAGCTCTGGCAGAAAAATTCCTCCAATCAAGATACAGGTTGAAACTATCAATACTATTGTGACTCCTGATTGTTATGGAACCTCTGAACAAGTCTGGGTTCAGGGGTTACTGGTGTAGTTAAAGGTGTTTTCGACAGTGCTGAAGGAGTTTGGCTCGTGATCTTAACAGTGACAGATTTTGGGGTCGGGAGCCCTTATCTTGGGCACATGCGCTCTGCACTGAACCAATCAGGGGCTGATTGTGAAGTCATTGATCTGGTAGCAGACTTGCCCCCCTATTCGGTTCCTGCAGCAGCCCACTTTCTCGCAAGTCAGGTTCGATATTTTCCCAAAGGGGCTCTTTTTCTTGTAGTGATTGATCCGGGGGTAGGGAGTGAACGACTCCCTCTTGTGCTTCACGCAGATGGTCAATGGTTTGTAGGGCCTGATAATGGAGTGTTGGATGTCGTTGCTGCGCGTGCTCAACAGTTTCAATGCTATCGAATTAACTGGAACCCCTCCACACTCTCTGCAACCTTTCATGGACGAGATCTGTTTGCACCTGTTGCAGCCAGAGTGGTCTCTCAGCGGCTTCAGAAAGGTGAACTCTCAAGGCTGGAGTGGCATCCTGAAGAGGGTGCTGCAGCAGACCTCAGTCAACTGATCTATATTGATCACTATGGCAATGGGTTCAGCGGGATCCGGGCATCTTCAGTCGCAGATGATAGTACGCTGTTGTGTTGCGGAGAGCGGCTGAATAATGCGAGGACATACTCGGATCTCCCTCGAGGTGATAACTTCTGGTATGAAAATTCGGTGGGCCTTATTGAGATTGCAGCCAACCAACAAAATGCAGAGAGAATGCTTAACTTTTCGATAGGTACTACGGTTGAGATTTTAGAGTAACGGTTTTAAGAAAGCCCCGGTGTGCGATTGAGGATTGAGTGCAATCTGCTCTGGTGTTCCGCTCGCAATGATCTCTCCCCCTCCTGCACCGCCCTCTGGGCCAAGGTCAATAATCCAGTCAGCTGTCTTAATGACGTCCAGATTGTGTTCAATAACGACAATGGTATTGCCGTGGTCACGTAGTCGGTGAAGAACCCCCAGCAACTGCTCTATATCGTGGAAATGGAGTCCGGTGGTGGGTTCGTCGAGGATATAGAGGGTCTTGCCAGTATCCCGTTTGGATAGCTCACGGGATAACTTGACCCGTTGCGCCTCTCCCCCCGAGAGGGTGGTTGCATTCTGCCCCAGACGGATATAGCTGAGTCCTACATCCATCAGAGTTTGCAACTTCTTGGCGATAGCCGGTACAGGATCAAAAAAGGTTCGGGCCTCTTCGACGGTCATTTCCAGCACGTCGTTGATATTTTTTCCTTTATAGAGCACATCCAGTGTCTCTCGGTTATAGCGTTTCCCTTTGCAGACATCGCAGGAGACGAAAATGTCTGCCAGGAAATGCATCTCGACACGGATAACCCCATCTCCCTGACACGACTCACAGCGTCCCCCTTTTACGTTAAAGGAGAAACGGCCCGGTGTATATCCACGGGCGCGAGACTCTTCTGTGCCTGAAAAAAGTTCACGAATTGGGCTGAAGAGACCGGTGTAGGTTGCAGGGTTGGATCTTGGAGTGCGACCAATCGGACTCTGATCAATGTTGACCACTTTATCAAACAGAGCGAGCCCTTCAATGGAGGTGTAGGGGGCGGGACTCTCTTTAGCTCGATTGAGATATTGTGCGGTAGCGCGGTAGAGGGTGTCATTGATCAGCGTTGACTTTCCTGAGCCGGAGACCCCAGTAATACAGGTCATCAAACCGGCGGGGAAGCTGGCATCAACATTTTTCAGGTTATTGCCGGATGCACCAGCAATGGTAAGCTGTTTTTGTACAGAGATTGCGGTTCTCTGTTCCGGCACCTTGATGGAGCGTGCACCGGAGAGGTACTGTCCTGTCAGTGACTGCTTACTCTTCATGATCTGTTTTGGGGTTCCCTGAGCAACGATTTGTCCACCATGGGTACCCGCTCCGGGCCCTACATCGATCACATGGTCAGCATTGTGGATGGCGTCTTCATCATGTTCGACCACGATGACCGTATTGCCCATATCACGTAATCGAATCAATGTGTTGAGCAATCTCTGGTTGTCGCGTTGATGGAGGCCGATAGAGGGTTCATCCAGTACATACATCACCCCGACAAGTCCTGCACCAATCTGACTGGCAAGACGAATGCGTTGTGCCTCACCTCCGGACAAGGTGTCGGCACTACGTTCCAGTGATAGGTAGTTGAGTCCTACATTGACCAGAAAGCTGAGACGTTCTGAAATCTCGCGGATAATTTTGGTGGCCACTTCACCTCGCCAACCGGGAAGTGAGAGTGTCTCAAAAAATTGTGCAGCATCACCAATAGAGAGGTGGCTGATCTCATGGAGAGGCTTGCCGGTGATATAGACATGGCGAGCCTCTTCTCGCAGTCGGCTGCCACCGCAATCCGCACAGGGGCGACTGTTGAGTAGTTTGGATAGCTCATCACGCATACGGTTGGAATCGGTTTCACGGTAACGACGTTCAAAGTTGGGAATGATGCCTTCAAAGGGGTGCTCCTTGGTATAGGTGCTTCCCCGGCTGCCTTGAAAAGTGAATTGGATCGTCTCCTGACCTGAACCATAGAGCAACATCTCCCGGATTGAGTCAGGAAGTTGTTCAAACGGCATCTCCAGATCAAACTGATAATGTGCTGCCAATGACTGCAGGGTTTGAAAATACCAGCTGTTTCTTCGATCCCAACTGCGGATTGCACCCTCTACCAGTGGCTTCTCTGGATCAACAATGACACGTGCTGGATCGATATACTGTTGAATGCCCAACCCCTCACAACTGGAGCAGGCACCCGCTGGATTGTTGAAAGAGAAGAGTCGTGGTTCCAGCTCGTCCAGGCTGTATCCGCAATCAGGACAACTGAAGCGTGCAGAGAAGTGGAGCAGGGTCTGTTCCGGAGCCTCAAGGGGCGCAATCAAGGCCAGTCCGTCCGAGAGTGTAATAGCGGTTTCGAGTGATTCAGCAAGGCGTTGACGGATATCGGTGCGGACTTTGAGGCGATCCACTACAATCTCAATGGTGTGTTTTCTGCGCCCGTCAATTTTTGGTAGATCATCCAGTTCGTACAATGATCCATCAATGCGTACACGCAGATAGCCATTGGCTCTCTGCTCATCCAGTAGTTGGCTATGTTCCCCCTTGCGTCCACGAACCAGCGGTGCGAGTAGAAGAATTTTACTCTCATCCGGTAGTGCAAGAATCTGGTCCACCATCTGGCTGATCGGCTGTGCCTCTAAAACGGTGTGGTGCTGAGGGCACTGCGGGGTCCCTACACGGGCATAGAGCAGGCGCAGATAATCATGGATTTCGGTTACTGTACCTACGGTGGAACGGGGATTATGTGAGGTTGATTTCTGCTCAATTGAAATCGATGGAGAGAGTCCTTCGATATGGTCTACATCCGGCTTTTCCATCATCGATAAAAACTGCCGGGCATAGGCAGAGAGTGACTCTACATAACGTCGTTGTCCCTCGGCATAGATCGTGTCAAATGCGAGAGAGGACTTTCCTGATCCGGAAAGTCCTGTAATTACAATTAGTTTTTCTCGTGGTAACTCAAGATTAATGTTCTTGAGGTTGTGGGTCCGAGCTCCACGAATCAGAATTTTATCCATTAGAAGGGTATAACATACAGGTTTCTATAAAACCTGATAATATAGCTCAAGTTTTATTCTGGCGGTGATTTTTTGTCTCGTCAGACCTGAATTTGAGAATAATAATTAGAGGTAGCTGATGGATAAGGGTGAAGCGGCAGGGATGCTGCCGGTAGAGCGTAGAGCTGCAGGCTCACTTGCTGCAATTTTTGCGTTGAGAATGTTGGGGCTGTTTATGTTGTTGCCCGTCTTGTCGCTGTATGCAGAGGGGTTTGAAGGGGGTACTCCGATGTTGATGGGGGTCGCTTTGGGAATCTACGGATTAACTCAAGCACTGTTTCAGATCCCTTTTGGGATACTCTCAGATCGTTTGGGGCGCAAGCGGGTGATTGCGACAGGGTTACTGATCTTTGCAGCGGGCAGTGTGGTGGCAGCGATGGCTACAACCATCGAAGGGGTTATCCTGGGGCGAGCCCTGCAAGGAGCGGGCGCGATTGCAGCAGCCACCATGGCGCTGTTGGCTGACCTGACAAGGGAGGAGCAGCGTACCAAGGCGATGGCCACCTTTGGGATGACCATTGGTCTCTCTTTTACGGTAGCTATCGTGTTGGGACCTGTGCTTGATAGATGGATCGGCATCTCCGGCATTTTCTGGATGACATCATTGCTCGCACTCCTGGGGTTGGTGGTACTGTTTAAAGTAGTACCAAATCCGGCCCACAGCCATATGCACCATGATGCCGAAACGGATCCCCTCCAGTTTAGTAAGGTACTGGGTAACGGGCAGCTACAGCGACTTAATTTCGGGATCTTTACACTGCATATGATCTTAACCGCGATCTTTGTGGTGATCCCGTTAGGATTACGTGACACAGGGTTGGTGGCCGGTGACCACTGGATGGTCTATCTGGGGGTTGTGCTGGTTGCGATGGTGATTATGGTTCCGCTGATGATTATCGGTGAGAAGAAAGGGAAGTTGAAAGAGGTCTTTTCACTCGCCATTGTGCTGGTGGCACTCTCTCAGTTTGGGTTATGGCAGTTCTCAAATTCACTTTGGGGCATCATAGCGGGTCTGGTAATCTTCTTTGGCGGATTTAATCTGCTTGAAGCAACGCTCCCTTCACTGATTTCAAAAATGGCACCCGCAGATCAGAAAGGGACCGCGATGGGAGTCTACGCCAGTTCTCAGTTTTTGGGTGCCTTTGTTGGAGGTGTATTGGGGGGGTGGATTCTAAGCTGGTCGGATGGAGTGGAGATTGCGCCGGTCTTTCTCTTTTCAGCACTGTTAGCACTGGTCTGGTTACTGTTTGCAATCAGTATGGAACGACCTCTAACGGTGAAGAGTCGGCTGATCCGAATCGAAAAAATGGATGGTGCGCAAGCGTCGTTGCTGGCAAAACAGATACAGGATGTGGCTGGAGTAGCAGAGGTAGTGGTGATTGCTGAAGACCAGGTCGCCTACCTGAAGGTTGATGAGAAAGAACTTGATCAAAAGGGGCTGGATGCAATTCTAGCTGCATGAGAAGATACACTGCTGACAAGTACACAGGTGGTTCCCAATGCGGTGCTTTTTTGAACTCATTAGAAAATGACTACTTGTTTGGAAGCACCCTAAATTGTTTTAACTGATACTAAGAAGGAAGATGAGAAGATGGCAAGAGGAGTCAATAAGGTAATTCTGGTGGGTAATCTGGGTAATGATCCTGATGTGAAATACACAGCAGATGGTCGGGCGATTGCCAATATCTCTCTGGCAACAACAGATAGTTGGAAAGACAAAAACACCGGAGAGCAGCAAGATCGTACAGAGTGGCATCGCGTGGTTTTCTTTAACCGATTGGCAGAGATCGTTTCGGAGTATCTGAAGAAAGGGGCTCAAGTCTATGTAGAAGGCCGTCTACAGACAAGCAAGTGGCAGGATCAAAGTGGTGCCGACCGTTATACTACCGAGATTGTAGCGAGTGAGATGCAAATGTTGGGTGGTCGCAGTGGCGGAACTGCTGATTTTGGTGGTGCGCCAGTGGGGGGTGGGCAACAGCCACAACAGCAGCGACCACAACAGCAGCCTTCAGCGGCAGCCCCTGCAGCAGCCGCTCCGATGATGGGGGATCTGGATGATGATATTCCATTTTAAGAAGGTATAGCTGTTTATAGTTAGAAACCCCTGCAAGTAGGTTCTTTCAGGGGTTTTTCGTGGGGGTTCTTGTTCAATGGAGAGTTGAAATGAGTGTTGTAGCAAAGCTGGTAAAAGGTGTCATCACAGTTGTTGTCGTGGCGTTATTGGGGCTGACAGTTTGGGTGCAATTTTTCTTTGATGCCGAGGCGGTGCGTGATCAGCTGACAATGGTTGTCGAGGAGAAGAGTGGTCATCGATTGGAAATTCGAGAGGAGTTGATGCTCTCAATTTTTCCTCAGATAGGGATTGAGACTGGTGGTATAACACTTCATAGCCAGAGCGCAGGAGAGGCACCTCTGGTTGAGATCAAGCATGTGGAAATGAAAGTTTCACTGCTGCCGCTGCTTTTGAGTAATCTGGAGGCAGATCAATTGGTGGTTGACGGGCTGCAGCTCAATTTGTTACGTAATGCAGAGGGGCGAGGCAACTGGGAGTCGCTGCTCTCCCCTCAGCCATCGGAGGCAGCCAAGCAGTCAGATTCCAGTAAACTGGCATTGGGCACTATTGCACTGGGGGGGATTGATATTCGCAATGGTTCTCTGCGCTGGGAGGACAGGATGGCAGCCACCCAAACAGTTATTGAAAAAATACAGTTGAAAAGTGGTCCGGTTTCATTGGATGCTCCGGTCTCTATGCAGGGTGGATTGAGCTACCGACAGAATGGTGAAGCACTGCAGGGGACACTTCATTTTGAGGGGCAGCTAGAGCTGACTCAATCACTTGATAAGATCACCTTGCGTGACCTGAAATTGGTGAGTGAGAATCGTGGAAGTGCACTATTGGATGGCCAGCCACTGAATGCAGAGTTTGCAGGGAAGGTTACGGTTGAATCGCAGGGTGAAAAGGTGATACTGGATTCAATGAAGCTCACGCTGGATCAAACTACACTGCAAGGCAATGCTTCTCTACAGCAGGGTGAAAAGATGGTGGTACGTTTTGATCTGCAGGGAGACCAGCTGAACCTGGATCGTTATCTGCCGAAAGAGGTGAGTGGGGGGGTGGTTGATCCTGTGGCTGGCTCTGCAGCGGGTGTGGTACAGCTGCCGGTTCAATTTTTACGCCAACTGGATCTGCTGGGAGATATTCGTCTGGATCAGTTTAAAGTGAGTGGGGCGCAGGCAACTGCAGTCGCCTTCCAGTTAAAGGCGCAAAACGGACGTGTCGATGTGGGTCCATTAACAGCGTCACTCTATGACGGCAGTTATCGGGGAACCGTTACTGTAGATGTAAGTGGTAGTGAACAGCCCGGGTTGGCGATGGAAGAAGTTCTTTCGAATGTTGACTTGGGGCAGCTGGTTGCTGAAATGGCCTCTGTTGATGCCGTTCGCGGACACTTCTCTGCAGATGGGAAAATGACAGCCGTTGGCTTGAGTAAAGATGAGATTATGAAGAGCTTAAGTGGCGCAGCGATTATCAATGTCACTGAAGGTGCTTTCAAAGGAGTTAATATTCCTCGGTTGATACGTCAGGCAAGGGCATTAATTGGAGGCAAGCCTCTTCCCTCAGACAGTGAACCCAATGAGACGCCATTTTCTGATTTGAAGGCATCTGTTCGTGCAAAGGATGGAAAGCTGGTGAGTGATTCTCTGGCAATAGATACTCCGGTGATGCGTTTGACAGGTAAAGGGTGGTATGCACTGCTTACCGAAGAGATCGAATATCGCTTAACTGCAACAGTTGCAAAAGATCTTCCAAAAGAACTTATGGTTGGGCTGGAAGGGTTGGAGGGTAAACCATTTCCCATAATCATCCATGGTTCGATTCGTGATCCGAAAGTGAAAGTTGACCTTGAAGGCGAGTTACAAGAGCGAATAAAACAGAAGATTGGCGACTTTCTGGATGGAGGGGGAGAGCAGAATGAGGGTGTAGAAAATTTGAAAAAGGGATTTGGAGGGATGTTAAAAAAACTGTTTTAAGGCAACTGTTCAGGGGGTAGGAAAAAGGTTAAAGAATTTGACAGGGGCTGAATAATTACGTTTTAAGTACGTTTTGAGGGTATAAAAGCACTGCTCCCCTGTTAGGGGGAGCAGGTTGATGATTGGGTTAGTCGTCAATAATTCCCACGCGATAGGCGTAGGCAACCAGTTCTACACCATTTTGCAGATCAAGTTTCTGCATGATATTTTGCCGGTGTTTTTCGACGGTTCGTGGACTGACAAAGAGCTTTTCGGCAACGCCACTATTGGTGAGACCTCTTGCGAGGGCACGCACTATATCTTTCTCACGATGGGTGAGCAATTTGGAGGAGAGCGCCTCCATAGCCTGTTCAATGGTTTGACCCAATGCGAGTTCCTCGGCAAAGATCGAGGTGCTGACGTAGGTCTCACCCTTGGCTACACGCAGGATTGCAGTTACGATCTCGGTGGTGGGTGTCTCTTTGGTCAAAAACCCCTTTGCTCCAGCCTGTAACATTTCAGTCGCACGATGCTTGTCCGAGATACTGCTAAGCCCCAGAATGGCAAGTTCTGGAAAAAGTTTATGAATTTTGATGGTGGTCTCGACCCCATCCATGTCAGGCATACGAATGTCAAGGATCACCACATCGGGCAGACAATTTTCAATTTTATCCAGTGCCTGTTGGCCGCTCGCTGCTGCACCCACAACCTCGATCTCTTCAGATTGTGAGAGGAAGGTTCTCAGGGCCTCACGAATCAGAGGCTGATCATCAACCAGAAGTACGCGGATTGGTTTCATAGCATTGCTCTGAGTTGCTCTTCAAACTGGTTTAACAAATGTGAAATCTCTTCATGCTGTTGTTGTTTGGTCATCTGTTCAAGCTGCTCCATCTGTGTGCTGAGTAGGGTGTACCCCATCATCATCGAATTTCCCTTGAGCATGTGTGCACTATCATACAGGCTACTCCAGTTATGTTCAGCAAGTTGCTTTCGCATGACTTCCAGTTTGTTGAGGCTATCCTCTAGGAATAGAGCTGTCAATGTGTCATCCTGAGCGGGGTCATCTGGTTGTTCCAGTGGCAGTTGAAACTGCTGTAGCACTTGCTGCATCAGTTCGAGTAGTTGTACTTTTGTGACGGGTTTGGGTAGCCA
Source organism: Gammaproteobacteria bacterium (assembly GCA_013349825.1). Lineage (GTDB taxonomy): Bacteria > Pseudomonadota > Gammaproteobacteria > Thiopontia. The sequence goes on from DUYW01000003.1 coordinate 23,142, forward strand.
GTGTGTGCAGCCGGCATCAAAGGCCTTTTTACGTGTTTCATCAAGTACATCGGCTGTCATGGCAATGATGGGAGTCGTGGGTAGACCATGTTGTCGTTCGATTTCACGTATCTTTCGGGTTGCCATAATCCCATCCATTTGAGGCATGCGGATATCCATTAATACCAGATTGAAAGTCTGTTGCTGGAAGCGCTCAACCGCCTTGTTGCCGTCCTTGACAGAGATGACCTGGTAGTTGTCTCTATCGAGAAAGCGTTCAATCAACATACGATTAATTTCTGAATCGTCGGCTACGAGAATCGTCTGTTGTACTTGTAAATTAACTATATGTGATTGTTTTTGCAGCTTTGGTTTTAACTCATCTTCCGTAGCAACCTTGAAGGGGAGTAGAATGAAGAAATCACTCCCATCCCTTTCGTTACTCTGTGCCCAGATCTCTCCACCCATCTGTTCCACCAGTGACTGGGTGATGGTAAGCCCTAGCCCGGTTCCTGAAGGCGCATTCTCTCCATCTTCATGAAAACGGTCAAAGGCCTCAAAGAGTTTGGGTAACTTATCGCTAGGAATGCCGCACCCACTATCACTGACTCGAATACGCAGCGTGACATCCTGGTTACTTTGAATTTCCAGAGAGAGAATAAGAGAAATTTTCCCCTTTTCGGTGAATTTGATGGCATTACTTAACAGGTTGAGTAGTACCTGACGGAACACCTTGGCATCTCCAACCAGTTGTTGTGGAATAGAGGGGTGGAGCATACTGTTAAATTCCAACCCCTTATGGGTCGCTTCGGGTATTACAATGGAGTTGATTTGCTGGATGATTTTGGGTAGAGAGAATGGAGCGGTATGGAGGGTATATTTATTGGCTTCAATCTTGGAGAAGTCCAGAATGTTATTCAGAAGTTCTGAGAGATGGTTACTGGCGCTGTTGAGAGAATCAACATAGTGATCTTGTTCAGGGTCTAAAGAAGTCTCTTTAAGAAGTTCGGAGAGACCTACAATCGCGTTGAGGGGGGTACGGATCTCATGACTCATCCGTGCAAGAAATTCACTCTTGCTCTGGTTGGCTCTTTCAGCCTCATTTTGACTCTTTTTGAGAGCAGCGGTTCGGTAATAGACGTGATGCTCCAGATTTTCCTGATACTCTTCCAACTCCTGGTTATGGTTGTCAATCGTAATCAGCATCTTGCCAATGGCCTCTGAGAGGCCCCGGATCTCATTAATTCTCACCTGTTTGGGGAGTTGTTCAACAACATCACGAACCTGAGCCCCCAGGGTAATATTATGGGTAGCCCGAGTGAGCTGAAGTAGCGGGCGAATCAGTGGCAGAGAGACAAAGAAGGCGAGGAGCAGTGCAAAAACAACAGCCACACTACCCGTCTGTAAAAGGATGGTTCGCAACTGGTCTACTGTTGCCAGTGCCTCATCCTCTGTTTTGAGTAGAGCCATGCCAAGATTAAGAGTCTCAATGGGTTGCCAGGCAACCAGAATCGGCTGGCAGGCGGTGTCGATGCTCCATCCGGCACCATGTTCCCCCCGCAATGCCTGGATCAGGGGCAGGTCGTCATACATTTCAATACGCCGTTCCAGGCAGTGATTGCTGGATTCGGGGACATCCCAGTCGAGATGAAGCAGAGAGACTCCGGTCTCATTTTCAGTAGCAAGCAGCAGTGCGCTATGGTTATTGGAGAGCTGATGCTCATCTGTTGAGAGCAGTGTACTGAGACGGGTGACCTCTATCTCAACAGCAACCATCCCGATGATCACGCCCCGGTTCCAGACCGGTGCAGTCATGAAGGTTGCGAAGCGGTCATAGGGTTCATAAAAATCATGATATGGGCGTGAGATATTTTGTGTTCGCATCACCTCATTAAAACTGTTGGCAAGTGCAGAGTCGCGGAAGAAGTCATCATTAATATCCACATCGGTGTGTTGGGGTTGGAGCAGGTCGGCAATTACCTTTCCCTCACTGGAGAGTAGAATGAGATTTTTCATGCCCCACTGCTGAATCAGTGTGGGTAGCCTGGGGTTGCTGTGAATCAGCGCATGATCATGGGTATGGCTGCTGTGGTCTACTATTTCAGAGCCGAGCTGGGAGGATTGAGAGAGGTTGAGCAGGTGCTGGCGTCGTTCCGAGAAAAAGTCAAGAATCTGGAGTTTACGGATGTCACTGATATAAGAGAGTTCACTGAGGATTTCATCAGTGATTGCTGATTTAGCCAGATAGAGCGCAACACTTCCCATAATCAGCAGAGGAACCAGGGAGACAATCAGAAACCATCCGATCTGTTGGGTTGTCAGGTTTTGTAAACGGTGTGTTTTCATGAGAAGGGGCATTTTTGCATAGCTGTCGCCTATTGACGACTACTCATTTATCACAGATTGATCGATTGAGGTTTGACCCGTTGGCTCCATACGTGTAAAATCTCGCCTCTTTCATGGATAGGCATGGTCTGATATTGAGGACTATAGGTAGCCTGTCTGCACTAAAAGTATGGAGTTTTCAAAGATGTACGCAGTAATCAAAACGGGTGGAAAGCAGTACCGTGTCGCCGAGGGTACAAAACTTCGGGTCGAGAAGTTGGCCGTTGAAGAGGGTGGTAGTGTTGAATTTGACCAGGTGTTGATGGTTGCTGATGGAGATGACATCAAAGTGGGCGCACCTTTGCTGGAAGGTGGCAAGGTAACTGCAACAGTTTTGGCGAATGGACGTAGTAAAAAGGTGAAGATCATCAAGTTCCGTCGTCGTAAACATCACCGTAAGCAGATGGGACATCGTCAGTCCTATACTGAGGTGCAGATTACCGGCATTAGCGCATAATTCAGAGATAATTCAGAGATAGGTTTTAAGGAAAGAAGATGGCACATAAAAAGGCAGGCGGTAGTACCAGAAATGGTCGCGATTCAGAATCGAAACGGTTGGGTGTGAAGCGTTTTGGTGGTGAGAATGTGATTGCAGGAAATATCTTGGTTCGTCAGCGTGGAACCCATTTCCATCCTGGAGTAAATGTGGGTCGAGGCAAAGATGATACACTCTTCTCAAAATCAGACGGTGTGGTCACTTTCGAAGTGAAGGGTCCGAGGTCCCGTAAATTTGTGAGTGTTTATCCGGCATAACAGCTTAGCCGCTGAATGAAAATTTAGAGGGCTCCGCCATGCGGGGCCTTTTTTATGTCTAGGATTATTGAGTAGTTGGCGTGCGACCAGATAGAAGGAAGTTAGGTAGTAACAATGAAGTTTGTAGATGAAGCGACAATCCGTGTAGAGGCTGGTGACGGGGGTAATGGCTGTGTCAGTTTTCGTCGTGAGAAATATATTCCCAAAGGGGGGCCTGATGGAGGTGATGGGGGTGATGGAGGGAGTGTCTACCTGGTTGGAGATGAAGGACTCAACACCTTAGCCGATTTTCGTCACAAAAGGATGCACCGTGCTCAGCGCGGACAGAATGGGATGGGGCGTGAAAAGACCGGATATAAAGGGGAGGACCGTTTTGTTGAGGTTCCTGTCGGTAGCATTGTCTATGACGATGAGACAGATGAGTGTATTGGTGAGTTGGTCAAAGAGGGTGAGAGGCTGCTGGTTGCACAGGGAGGCTTTCATGGTTTGGGTAATACTCGCTTCAAGAGCAGTACCAACCGTGCCCCTAGACGCTCTACCAATGGTTCGTTAGGGGAGAGGCGTTTTCTCCGCCTGGAGTTGAAGGTGTTGGCCGATGTGGGGCTGTTAGGGATGCCTAATGCAGGGAAATCCTCCTTAATTCGTGCCGTTTCAGCGGCACGTCCTCGTGTTGCCGACTATCCATTTACAACACTTCACCCCAACTTGGGGGTTGTGCGGGTGGATGATTCCCGCAGCTTTGTAGTGGCGGATATTCCCGGAGTGATTGAAGGTGCAGCAGAAGGTGCGGGTTTGGGGATTCAGTTTTTGAAGCACCTGTCACGCAATCGAATACTGCTCCACCTACTGGATGTGGCACCGATAGAAGGTATGGCTGACCCAGTTGATGAGTTTAATAAGGTTCAGGCTGAGCTAGAGAAATTCAGTCGAGAACTAGCCGAGCTTCCGCGTTGGTTGATTCTGAATAAGGTTGATCTGCTCCCTGAAGAGGAGAGGGATGGCTACTGTAAGGGCTTGGTAGAGCGTTTGAACTGGAGTGGCCCACTGTTTACGATCTCGGCACTGCAGAAGTTGGGAACACAGCCACTGGTGTATGCATTAATGGAGGCACTGGAGGGGAGGGATGAGTAAGGTGGATGGAAATCCTCGGATGCAGATCTCTAATGCAAAGCTTGCTGTCATCAAATTTGGCAGTGCAATTCTGACCAATGATGGAGAGGGGCTGGCAACTGAGGCCATTCGTGGCTGGGTAGAGCAGATTGTCTCTCTGCGCCAATCCGGAGTGAATGTGATCCTGGTCTCGTCAGGGGCTGTGGCCGAGGGAATGAAGCGCTTAGGGATGGATCACCGACCTCATGCGATCCATGAATTGCAGGCTGCCGCAGCGGTGGGCCAGACAGGGTTGGTCCAAGCCTATGAGGCCTGTTTTTCACGCCACCAGCTTCATACAGCGCAGATCCTGTTGACGCATGATGACCTATCCAATCGCCAGCGTTATCTGAATGCACGGAGTGCAATTCGTACCCTGTTAGAGATGGGTGTAGTGCCGATTGTGAATGAGAATGATACGGTCGCTATTGATGAGATTCGCTTGGGGGATAACGATACTCTGGCTGCGCTGGTTGCCAATTTGATTGAGGCAGATCTTCTGGTGATTTTGACCGATCAACAGGGGATGTATGATGCGGACCCTCGTTCGAATCCAGAGGCTCAGTTATTACAGCAGGTTGAAGCAGATGATCCGCAACTGGATCAGATGGCTGGAGCTGTTTCGGGTGTATTGGGGCGAGGCGGTATGGAAACCAAGGTGAAAGCGGCCCGACTTGCAGCGCGCTCAGGAACTGCGACCATCATCGCGCCGGGTCGTGTTGATGGTGTTTTAGTACAGATTTTTCAGCAACAGATGGTGGGGACGCTATTTTTGCCGGGTCAGCAGCAGTTGGTGGCTAGAAAGCGCTGGTTGTTGGGGCAGTTACAGATGTGTGGTAGCTTGGTTGTCGATGGTGGGGCAGCCAATGTACTGCGTGGGTCAGGAAGAAGCCTGTTAGCAGTAGGGATTAGATCCGTTGAAGGCCGGTTTCAGCGGGGGGATCTGGTCTCCCTCAAAACTGAAAAGGGGGAAGAGGTGGCTCGTGGGCTGGTCAATTATTCAGCAGAAGATATTCGAAAAATAGCGGGGCAGTCGAGTGACCGAATTGAGGGGCTACTGGGTTATGTCGATGAAGAGGAGGTGGTTCACCGGGATAATATGGTGGTGATACAACAGCGATAAATATCGCTGTAAGTGGAAGTCTGAGGAGAGCTACCTATATGAGAAAGAGGGTAGCCAGCCCCAGAAAAGAGAGAAAACCGGTGTGTCTGTTACTGTTGTCAGTACCACGTAGCCTGCCAGTGCCGCGAGTCGATCCTGTTCCGGAGTGGATGATGTGGTTTAGCTATGGTCAGGACTGGAGCGGTTGAGTTGCTCAAACAGGTGGAGGATCTCATCATGGAAGGGGGTTGCAAGGAGCTGTTCTGTCAGGGGCTTTGCCATGTCCAGCCGGGTGTTGAGTACTGCCTGTTTAACCTCGGGCAGGGCTGAGGGGCTCATACTGAATTCACGTAACCCCATGCCAAGCAGCAGGCGAGTATAACGCTCATCACCAGCCAGCTCTCCACAAAGAGAGACGGGGATGTTATTGTGGCTGCCAGCCTTGATGACCATATGTATCAAGCGCAGTACAGCAGGGTGTAGAGGGTCAAATAGATAGTTTACCTGGTCGTCCGTTCGGTCAATGGCCAGTGTGTACTGTGCCAGGTCATTGGTGCCGATGGAGAGGAAATCCAGGCATTGTGCAAAGCCATCTGCTGAAAGTGCGGCAGCCGGAGTCTCAATCATAGCACCTACTTTGAGTTCTGGATCATAGGAAACATTGTTAGAATCAAGATGTCTTTTCTGTTCTTGTATATGGTTTTGGATCTGCACAATCTCCTGCAAACTGGTGACCATTGGCACCATCATCCGGATCTTTCCATGGGCTGAGGCGCGAAGAATGGCACGAATTTGGGGGATTAACAGGTCAAGATTTTTCAGTGAGAGACGGATGGCCCGTACGCCGAGTGCAGGGTTATCAGCACCCTCCATTTCAGCAATGGCTGGAATTGGTTTGTCGGTGCCGATGTCGAGTGTACGGATGGTGAGTGTGGCACCGTTGATCATCTCTACAGTTGCTCGGTAATTTTCATACTGTTCTTCTTCAGTCGGGAGTGTTTTACGATTGAGGAAGAGGAACTCTGTGCGGTAGAGTCCGATGTCTCTACAGCCTGCCTGCTGCATAATCTCTATTTCACCGGGTAGCTCTACATTGGCTTGCAGTGAGATCGTGATATTGTCACGGGTTACGGCCGCTTGAGAACGCAGTTTGTTGAGTGACTCCTGGTGGTCACGTTGCTGCTGTTGTAATGATTGGTAGTGTGTAATGGTTAAGGGGTCTGAATTGATTAGAATCATCCCGTTGTTACCATCCAGAATGAGTGATTCACCATCCTGCAGGTAGCGGTGGCTGTTGCCGGCCCCCATGACTGTCGGGATATGGAGGCTGCGGGCAAGAATGGCGCTGTGAGAATTGGGTGCACCATGTTCGGTGATGATTCCGGCTACACTCTGCTGGTGAAATAGAAGAATATCAGAGGCACTAAGGTTATCAGCCACAATGATTCTGTTGTTCTCATCCTCTTCCGGCTCAAGCAGTTCCTGGGTGTCATTCTCCTGTTGTAGCAAGAGTTGCATGATGCGGTTGATGACATGGTCAATATCATCTTTACGGGTACGTAGATAAGGGTCCTCCATCTCTTCGAAAACCTGTACCAGAGTATCTCGCTGCTGTTTGAGTGCCCATTCTGCATTGCAGTATTGGCGGCGGATCAATTTTACGGGTGCCCGACTGATGGCGTTATCTTCCAGCATCAATAGATGGGCATCAATAAAGTCTGTGACCTCACCGGGAACTCCGGCTGGCACCTTTGCACGTAGTTCAATGAGCTGATCACGGGCACCATCCAGTGCGCTGTTGTAACGTTCAATCTCAGTATCAACCAAGTATTCCGGTACAGTATATTCCGCAATATCGGGTTGTCCGTGCTCCATCAGGTAGGCTTTTCCGAGAGCAATTCCACGAGCAACGCCGATGCCATGTAACATGATGCTCATTGAGGTGTAACCTCCTTCAGTTGGCGGTGGTGGATGTTTAGAGCACAGTGCAGAATCCAGCTATTTTCGCTGTCTTCATCTGCGTTGTCTTGCAATTTTTGCAGCTCTTCCATAACTTTTTCAATCATATAGACGGAGCGATGACGCCCTCCTGTGCAACCGATTGCAATTGTTAAGTAGGCTCGGTCTGTTGAGAGAAAGTGAGGAATCCAGCGTTGCAGGTAGAGGCTGATATCTTCAATCATCTGTCCTGTCTCTTCAGTCTGCTCAAGAAAGTGGGCCACCTTAGTGTCCTGCCCTGTCATGTGTCGTAGTTCAGGTTCCCAGTGGGGATTGGGGAGACAGCGTGCATCAAAGATAAAATCAGCATCTTTAGGTGCGCCATGTTTAAAACCGAAAGATTGTAGTTTCAAAAACAGGAGGTTGTGTTTCTGCTCAGTGATCCACTGGATCTGTTTCCGGAGTTGATAGATATTGGTTTGAGAGCTGTCGAGGCGGAAATCAGCACTGGATGCAATGGGGGCTAGCTGTTCAATTTCCTGATGGATTGAACTCTCTAATGTAGGGTTTTCGCGACTTAACGGGTGGGGGCGACGTGACTCCCCAAAGCGGCGGATAATGGTCTCTATATCGGCTTCGATAAAGATGAGTTGACACTCTACATCAGGGGTGTGGTGGAACTCTTTATGCAGAAGCTCGGGGAGTTGATGTAGCTTCTCTGAGTGATTACGCACATCAATTGAGAGGCCGATCAATTGGAATTTCCCTTGCAGGATTGGTAAGGCCTCGCTGCTGAAGGCAGGGAGCAGTTCAATGGGAAGGTTATCTATACAATACCCTCCCTGGTCTTCAATGGCGTGTAGCGCAACACTTTTTCCAGCACCGGAAAGACCGCTGATGACAAAGAGGAGCATAGATTTGATCTCTCTTGGAGTATCTTTGGGGGGTTCAGTCAGACAGGTTGGCGACGAAAGGGTCGCCAACCTGGATTACTTGTTCGACCAAAAGAGCCGGCAGGTTATAGTCTGCAGATAACCCCTTAACGGCGGCTATTCTGCTTCTCTTTATGTTTAATTACCTGACGATCCAGTTTGTCGATCAGGCCGTCAATTGCAGCGTACATATCTTCATTTGTACACTCTGCAAAAAGGTCGGCTCCACTGACGTGTAGTGTTGCTTCAGCCTTCTGGCGCAGTTTTTCAACACCAAGAACAACATGAACATTGGTTACATTGTCGAAATGGCGCTCCAGCTTAGACACTTTTCCAGTGACATACTCATTGAGTGATGGGGTGACTTCGACATGATGGCCGGTAATATTCAGCTGCATTGTGCGCTCCTTATTATTTATAGTGATCGTTTACGTTCATTCGATGGAGGTATCGAAAGAATGTCCCTGTATTTGGCCACAGTTCTGCGGGCCACCTTTACACCTTTCTCTGCCAGCATGGTCGCGATACGGTTGTCGCTGATGGGCTTAGCCGGATCCTCACTATTTACAATTTGGCGGATCATTGCCCGCACGGCTGTAGCTGAGGTTCCATCGCCATCTGCTGTATTGAGTTGGCTTGAGAAGAAGTATTTGAGTTCAAAGATTCCCTGGGGAGTCTGAGCATATTTGCTGGTTGTGACGCGTGATATGGTTGATTCATGCATCTCAATTGCATCTGCAATGGTACGCAGGGTGAGAGCCTTCATCTTCTCAGGCCCCTCTTCCAAAAAATCGGACTGCATCTGAAAAATATGAGAGGCAACCTTGAACAGCGTTTCATTGCGGTTTTGGAGGCTCTTTAGAAACCAGCGAGCCTCCTGAATATTGTGGGTGATGTACTCTTTCTCATCACCACTGTGTTTCTGGCTTTTCAGTGTCTGGTAGAAGGGGCTGATGCGCAGCTTTGGGCTGGTTTCCGGAGTTAGCTCGATCTCCCAGTGATCTCCCCGTTTCTGTACGATCAGATCGGGAATTACATATTCAACCGGGGGCTCTTCAATTTGCTCACCGGGACGAGGGTCTAATGTACGGATCAGGGCGAGTGCCTGGGTAACTGTTTCAGCGTCACTTTTAAGTTTTTTACTGATCTGCTCCAGCGATTGGTTGCTGTTCAGGTTGGAAATCAGTTTGAAGTGGTTCTCGATCCAGTTAAGTGCGACATTTTTTGCCCGGGACTCTTCATTCAGTTGTTGTAGCTGAAGTTTTAGGCACTCTTGCAGGTTTCGTGCACCGACGCCGGGTGGGTCAAACTGTTGAATAAGATGAAGCTGAGTGATGACCTCTTCCATTTCGACTTCTGGATCTTCCAGGTCAATAGAGTGAATCAACTCATCCAGAGAGACTTCGAGGTAACCTTTGTTATCGATTGAGTCGATGAGTGTCAGTGCGATACTGTAGTCACGATCAGAAAGGGTGCGGGCGTGGAGTTGCCAGATCAAGTGGTCCTGTAGAGAGGCACTTACAGAGTGGACCTCCTGAGGTTCAATCTGCTCGCCTGGTGAGCTGTTACCCAGCATTGAGGGGATATCGTAAGTATCTTCCCAGCTGCTGTCACTCTCCAGCTCTTCAGGGATACTCTCAGATTCATTACTTGATGCCGTTTCGGTTGTAGCATCGCTCTCGGTGCTGTTGTTCGAACTGTTCTCCGCAGTTTCGCTACTATTTTCAGGTGTCCCCTCTTCGTCACTCTCCCCCTCTTCCAGCAGAGGGTTGCTTTCAAGGATCTCCTGCACTTCTTGTTGAAGCTCGATAGCAGAGAGTTGCAGCATGCGGATCGCATGTTGCAATTGCGGGGTCATCTTGAGTTGCTGACCAATGCGGAGGTTAAGAGATTGATTCAGCATTGGTGTCTAATAGATCTATATCCCATAGTTATATAGTAGTCACTTTATGTGGAGTTGTAACCGTTTTGAAGAGATCTTTTTCATCAATTCCGCTCTTTTTAGGAAAAATATCGTTTGATTCTTGGGTAGGAGGGGGTTTATGGAAAAATTGATCAACATCAAGGCTGTCGGAGTACTGGTGCTACATCTGGAATTGGTGACCGAGGTAGACCTGACGTACTTCACTATTTTCAAGAATGTGTTCAGGCGTGCCTTCTGCAATGACCGTTCCTTCATTGATAATATAGGCGCGGTTGCAGACGTTTAAGGTCTCTCTTACGTTGTGGTCGGTAATGACTACACCGATGCCTCGCTGAGCAAGATGTTGTACCACTTTCTGGATATCGATCACTGAGATTGGGTCAACTCCTGCAAAAGGTTCATCCAGCAGAATAAAACGGGGATTTGCTGCTAATGCACGGGCAATTTCAACACGCCTACGCTCTCCCCCTGAGAGGCTGGCACCCAGAGTATCCCGTATATGGGTAAGGTGAAACTCTTCAAGCAACCCCTCCATCTCAATGGCCTGGTCTGTTTCACTGAGTCCTTGACGGTACTGGAGTATGGCTAGCAGGTTGTCCTCAACAGACAGTTTTTTGAAAACGGAGGGCTCTTGAGGAAGGTAACCGATCCCCATCTGGGCCCGCTTATGCATTGGGCGACGCGTCAGGTTATGACCATTGAGCTCAATGGTGCCTTTGTTGGCCCGAATGAGTCCGACAATCATGTAGAAAGAGGTGGTTTTTCCTGCTCCGTTGGGGCCGAGCAGTCCAATGATTTCTCCACCCTGCACTTCTATGGAGATATCCTGCACAACCCGCTTCTTGCCGAACCGTTTTTCTAGGTTTTTAGCGGAAAGTATTGAGGTTGTTCTCTCTTTAGTGGTTACCGTAGACATTGTTAACGATAGTCAGACTGGATGTGGTCGCAATTACCCGGTGCACTGTCTGGGCGGAATACTGTACGCGTACGTGCTTTGGCTTTCATAATGTCACTTTTCATATCATAGATAATCCGTTTTCCCTTCTGTTCGCTCCCCTTTTGGCAGAAAGCAGCATCCCCGAGTAGTCGAATTTCATCATCATCACCGGCATAGACGATGCGGTCAGCCTTGCCTCGGACAGGGGCTTCTCCTTTGGTTGGAGTCTGCTGAAAGTAGGCCTGCTTCGGCTTCTTGCCAGAGATAATGGCCTCATGGAATTTTTTATCCTTAAAGTAAAGCTCTATTTTGTCAGAGTAGATCTGCAGAGAGCCTTGGGTCAGGCGTACTGATCCGGTATAGACCGCATACCCTGACTGTTCTCTCAATTCAGCCGATTCAGAGGTGATTTCAAGAGGCTGATTCTGGTCTGAGGTGAGTGCGTGACTGGTTCCAGAGAGGGAGGTGAGTAGTGCGATTAGCAGATATTTCATAGGCTGGTGTAGTGGTGATGAATTTGTTGTGTTGAGGATGAAATCATATCAAGGGTCAAAGCGGCTTGTGGTGTTTTTCAGGAAATGGATCTCTCCACTCTTGAGCCATACTCTCGCCCCTGTTGAGGCAGAGGAGGAACGTTCGGTTGTGATGGTGATGAGATGGTCCGTTGCCACCAGTTCCTCTCTATTGTGTAATGTAAGAGACTCAGTTTCAATCAGTGTGAAGCGTTCACTCTCTTTTTCCCGCTGGTTAGCGACCACATCTCCTGTTAGCTCCATCTGATTGTTACCTTCCCAGCGAGTTGCTTTATCAGCACGTAGTAGCCAGGGAGGGGCGCTGGTTGAGTAGGTAACGACTCGAGGCTGGTGAAACAGAGCCTTATCATCCGCCGGAAAATGGTCAACACGTTCGGCACGAAAGATGGATTCTACTTTTCCTTCGGGACTCATCTGTTTGCGGTCAAAGCCCACGATATAGTAGTCGGTCTCTTGCAGAGCCTGTTTTTTTTCAAGAATAGGTTGAGGTGCCAGGTACCAGGTTACAGCAACAGCAATCATCAGCAGCAGGGTGATGAGGTGGTGAATTTTGAAGGTGCTGATTGATAACATGGTGTGTAGTTTAGAGGTGCTCCCTGGTTAGGCTTATAGAGGTTTAGTTAGTGAGTGTGGACAGGTGTGCGTCAATGGTTGGTTGTAGTGTCCCCTGGATATGCATGATCAAATCACAAACATCACGAGCGCCTCCGAGCCCTCCTTTGCCGGGTGTGGTCCAGTGGGCACGTTTGATGACCTCCGGGTGTGCATCTGCTACAGCGATGGAGAGTCCTACCTGTGTCATTACAGGGAGATCAATCAGATCATCTCCCACATAGGCAACCTGCTCATGGCTCAATTGTAGTTTTTCAGCAATTTGTTTGAAAGCGGGTATTTTGTCCGCTTGCCCCTGGTAAAAGTGGCGAATCCCCAAATTTTCCATACGATGAGCAACGACCGGAGAGCTACGAGCAGTGATGATGGCAACCTCGATACCACTTTGCATCAACAGCTTCATACCCAAGCCATCTTTTGAGTAGAAGGCCTTGTATTCTTGTCCATTATCACCAAAATAGAGGCGACCATCGGTAAGAACACCATCGACATCAAAGATAACCAAGCGGGTCTTTTTAATGCGTTGTTTAAGCTCTTCTGAGATCGACATCATGGTTAAACGGCCTTGGCATGGAGTAGGTCGAGCATATTCAGTGCTCCAACGACCAACCCTTGTGGATCTACCACAAAAAGTCCGTTGATGTTCTTTTGGTCCATGATATTGAGAGCCTCTTCGACCAACATATCAGCCTGAATGGTGGTACAGGTGGTGGTCATCACCTGGTCAATCGGGGTGTCTAGGACATCTATTTTATGATCAATCGTTCGACGTAGATCCCCGTCGGTATAAATTCCCAAAATTTTACCAGAGCCATCGACAACAGCAGTCATCCCCAGGCCTTTGGAGGTCATCTCCAGAAGTGCATCACGAATCATTGAGCCGCTGGTGATTAATGGAATACGCTCAGCCTTGTGCATGATATCTTCAATGCGCAGCAGTAGTCGCCGTCCTAAAGCTCCTGCAGGATGTGAACGTGCGAAATCTTCAGCAGTAAATCCACGGCTTTCGAGTAAGGCAATCGCCAGGGCATCTCCCATTACCAGGGTAGCAGTAGTGCTTGAGGTGGGGGCGAGCCCCAGTGGGCAGGCCTCCTTCTCAACCGCAATATTGAGATGGACTTCTGAGGCTTTGGCCAGCGTCGACTCCGGGTTCCCCGTCAGAGAGATCATCGGTATACCAAGACGTTTGATGACCGGTAGTATCATCAATACCTCGCTGGTCTCGCCTGAATTGGAGAGAGCAACCACGACATCACTCTGTGTCACCATCCCCAGATCACCGTGACTCGCTTCACCTGGGTGGACAAAAAATGCGGGTGACCCAGTACTTGCCAGAGTGGCAGCAATTTTGCTGCCAATATGACCTGATTTTCCCATGCCGATCACAACGATGCGCCCCTGACACTGAAGCATAATATTGCAGGCTTTTTCAAAGGTGTGGTCAATGCGCTCCAATAGCGCTTCGATCGCTTTGGCTTCCTCTTGAATTACAGCCTTTCCGAGAGTGGTGAGGGTGGTATGGTTCATTGTCTGCTCTGGTTAATTTGTGAATAAAACCCTAAAGCGTCTGTTGGTAGAGTAGTGCCATATAGCCAGTGAAGCAGCTCAACAGGATTACCCCTTCCACCCTGCCAATGGATCGCTTGTCACTTTTGAAGAGTGTTGCCATTAAAAACAGTAGAACCGTGAGACCCGCCATGGTCGTGTAATCTCGAGTGAGAACAAGGTTGTCGATAGGGGAGGGGTCGATCAGTCCGGGCAGTGCCAGGACTCCAAGAATATTGAAAAGATTGGAGCCAATGATGTTTCCAATGGCCATGTCGTGTTCCTGCTTCCTGGCAGCCGTAATTGAGGCGGCGAGCTCCGGCAGACTGGTGCCGATGGCGATAATGGTCAAGCCAATGATGAGTTCACTGATTTCAAAGGCGTAGGCAATCTCGACAGCGGCCCAGACAATCAATCGTGAGCTCAGCAACAGCAACACCAAGCCGGTAAAAGTCCAGAGTAGAGCACTTTTCAGTGTCACTCCTTGGGGAATCTCTTCGGAGACCTCTGGTGCCAGAGTATCATCGGGCGTGCTCTCTGAGCCGTTCATAATCAGCCAGCCCATCAATAGAAGCAGGGAACAGAAGAGAATTGCACCATCAAGCCGGTCCAGTGAGTAATCCAGTAGCATCAATCCACAAACGGCTGTTACGACCAGTAGAATTGGAAACTCTCTTCGCAGAAGTGCAGAGCGGACGGTGATTGGTAGAATCAGTGCTGTTGTCCCGAGTACCAAGGCGATGTTGGCAATATTGGAGCCAATGGCATTACCGATACCGATGCCGGGACTCCCTTCCAGTGCTGCAAGAGAGGAGACCATCAACTCAGGTGCGCTGGTTCCAAACCCCATAATTACCAGACCAATAACCAGTGGCGAGACATTGAGATGCTGAGCAGTTGCTGCTGCACCGTGGACAAAGCGGTCAGCACTCCAGACCAGGAGTGCGATGCCAGCGATAATGGCGATAAAATTTTCAATCATAGGGAGGGTAGTATACCGTTGTTTACTATTCTGCATATCGACAACATTGGCTCTACCTGCCTAAAGAGCAGGTTGTTGAGGTTGTAGTTCGGAGTATGGTAATAACCTGCCGAGAGCAGTTCTATATTTATGGAGTGACCACTATTGAAAACGCAGCGCACGCATCTACAGTTTGGTACCTTGGGGTGGGGAGAAGGTTTTGAGCAGGCCAACTTCTTTCCGGAAGATTTACCAGATGAGTGGCGTTTGACTTACCTGTCAAATGAGTTCAACTGCGTCGCCATTTCTGTCGTTGAATTGCAGTCTCTGGATGTTGATGTCGTTGAAGAGTGGGTTGATGATACCCATGATCAGTTCGGCTTCTATCTGAGGATCGATGCAGTATTGTCACAGGAGTCCCTGTTTGAAAAACTCAGTCCACTCAAAGAGAGGTTGAGAGGTATATTGCTTGAAGACGGGGTTGAGGCTGCTGCAGCTAATGGGGTGAGGTTTATTGACTTGAAACCGGTCTTAATCAAAGGTGAGTCGATGGAGAGTGTGGTTCGACTGGTGGCTGGTGAAGGAGTTGCGTTAATTGAGCTGCAGCAGCCGCTTGCCCCAATGGAGGTACGTCGTGTAGTGGAGCGGTTACGTGAACTGTCTGTTGATACCCTGCTGTTTGTCCCCTCGGCTGGGTTAATGGAAAGTGTGGCTACCTTTGAGACTATTTCCTCATTATTAGGGTAGTCAGGATAGAGACCACTTGAGCTGAGACAACAGGTATAATTGCGTGATTAACCGCTCATTTGAAACTTACTTGTGTCTAGTACAGCCCGCAAAAAAAGACAGTCCTATGCTGCCCGTAACCGCCCCGGCCGGAAACGGGCAAATCGCCTGGTGCGTATTCGTGATCTTGAGTTTTCTCATGAAGGACGTTTTGGAGATGCTGCTACACTGTTTAAAGGGGTTAACCTCGATGTCTATCGTGGGCAGGTGGTAGCTATTTTAGGCCCCAGCGGGACTGGCAAGACAACGCTGTTGAAGCTGATTGGTGGTCAACTCTCCCCTGCCCAAGGGAGTATCGAAGTGGATGGTGAGGCACTGTCTATGCTCAAGAGAAAAGGGCTCTACCAGCTGCGTAAGCGAATCGGAATGCTGTTTCAAAGTGGTGCACTGCTGACGGATATGACGGTGTTTGAAAATGTAGCATTTCCAGTACGGGAACACACCGACCTGCCTGAGGTAATGATTCAGGATCTGGTCAGAATGAAGCTGGAAGCTGTTGGGTTGCGTGGGGCAGAGTCGCTTCTGCCGGCAGAACTCTCAGGGGGAATGGCTCGTCGTGTGGCCTTGGCGAGAGCTATTGCGCTTGATCCGATGATGGTGCTATACGATGAGCCATTTACCGGTCAGGATCCCATCTCCATGGGGGTTCTGATCAAGTTGATACGAGAGCTCAATCGAACTTTGAGGTTAACCAGTGTAGTGGTCTCTCATGATGTGCAGGAGACACTCTCCATTGCGGACTATGTCTATCTGCTTGCGGAAGGAGAGGTGATTGGTAAGGGAACTCCAGATCAGATACGTCATGCAAAATCACCCAGGGTTCAGCAATTTCTGCGCGGAGAACCGGATGGACCGGTCCCCTTTCACTATCCTGCCGAGGATTTTGCAACGCAACTACTTGGAGGGATCGAGTGATCTCTCTGCTTCATCATTGGCTACTGCAGCTGTTCTCGATCTTTAGACGATTGGGGCGTGGACAGCTGTTTTTGATCCATCTTTTGGGTGGTGTGGGAGTTATATTGCTCCGTTTTCGTCTGGTGATCCAGCAGCTTTATGCAATTGGAGTCCACTCATTGTTGATTGTGATTGTTGCCGGACTGTTTGTGGGTATGGTGTTAGGGTTGCAGGGGTATAACACGCTGGTTGATTTTGGGGCTGAAGAGTCTCTGGGGGTATTGGTTGCGCTCTCTCTGGTTCGTGAGCTGGGGCCTGTGGTTGCAGCACTGCTCTATGCTGGGCGAGCCGGTTCAGCACTTACTGCAGAGATTGGATTAATGAAGGCAACAGAGCAACTCTCAGGCATGGAGATGATGGCAGTCGACCCGGTGCATCGGATTATCACCCCCCGTTTTCTGGCTGGTTTTCTCTCTCTACCTCTACTGACGGCTATTTTTACTGTATTGGGAGTGTTTGGTGGTTACTTTGTCGCAGTGCCACTGCTGGGGGTGGATGATGGTGCTTTTTGGTCTCAAATGCAGGCTAGAGTCGACTTTTATGATGATATACAGAGTGGAGTGATCAAAAGTGTGGTGTTTGGTTTTGTGGTGACCTGGATCGCACTGTTTGAAGGGTATGATGCAACACCGACATCAGAGGGAGTCTCCCGTTCGACCACACGTACAGTCGTGCATGCCTCATTGGCTGTGCTGGGGCTGGATTTTATACTGACTGCATTAATGTTTGGAGCATAAAGAATGATGAAGCAGAACCGTGCATTAGAGGTTTGGGTAGGTCTGTTTGTAGGGCTGGGTATTGCGGCACTGGTTGTGCTGGCATTCTATGTGGGGAATCTGAGTAGCTACAATAGTAACTCTGGATATTTGTTAGAGGCACGTTTTGATGAAATTGGTGGTTTAAAGCCGAGAGCTCCTGTGACCATCTCAGGAGTGCAGGTGGGGCGAGTTACCGCGATTCATCTGGACAATCAAGAGTATCGCGCAGTTGTGCGGATGGAGATTGATCCGGAAAAGATGCCACTACAGCGTCTCAATGAACAGGGAGAACAGTTATTTGATGAACAGGGGAACGTACAGCTTTGTGATAAAAATGGTGTGCCGCCTGCTTGTTCCACGATTCTTTTTGAAGATGCTGCCGCCTCGATCCTGACTGCCGGAATGTTGGGAGAGCAGTATGTGGGGTTAGAACCTGGTGGGGGTGCTCTTGCTTTTCTCTACCCCGGAGATGAGGTGCGAATGACTCAATCTTCGATTGCACTGGAGCAGGTGATCGGTCAATTCCTTTTTAATCAGACGGATAAAGATCAGTAATAGTATTACTTGTCCATTGGCAGCTAAACAGCGAAAATAGTGCAGAGCGCCATCTGAATTTAATAGATGTTATCGGGAACACACACAATAATATGTGAAATGGGGTGATTAGTTTGAAAAAATATAACAGAATTTCTATTTTCGGCCTGCTGGTTTGGCTGGTATTGGTCCCGGTTCGTGCAGACGTAGTGACCCCGGATATCACCATGGAAAGATTGACCCATGCAGTGATGCAACGTCTGGCAAAAAGAGAGGATTTCCTGAGGGAAAACCCAGACCAGGTGCAACCCTTCGCGAATGAGCTGGTTGATGAGTTTGTACTGCCTCTGTTGGATATGAAGTTGATGTCTCGCTGGATTATTGGAAAAAGTTGGCGTACAGCAACAGCCAGTCAACGACAACGTTTTATGGATGAGTTTGCAGGGATGTTGATTCGTACCTATGCTGCTGCACTACTGGAGTTTAGAGGGAAAAGTGTTACCTTTAAGCCCTTTCATCATGACCCAAAACGTAAAGATGCTGTTGTTAGGTCAGAGTTTTCCAGCGGGGAGGGGGCTCCTTCAGTACCCGTGTTGTTTCGTGTGCGTAAAGACAAACAGGGAACGTGGAAGGTTTTCGATATTATTGTAGATGGAATCAGTTTAATCAAAAATTACCGTTCTACCTTTGCGGCTGAGATACGAAAGGTGGGGTTGGAGGGGCTGATTCAGCGCCTCTCTTCTCATAATCAGGAGAGCAGTGCTCCCGAGAAGCAAGGTAAAGGGTGAGTCAATTCTCACTATCCTTGAGCGAGGGTGTAGTGGTTGTTAAAGGTGAACTCACTTTTGATACGGTGGTTGATGCACTCAGGCAAGCATCCCCTCTGTTTGGTACACAGGGCGATGTAAAGTTGGATCTACGAAGTGTAAAACGCATTGATAGTGCGGGGTTGAGCTTGTTGATTGAGTGGGTTCGGCAATTACGGCGGCAGCAGCGGCGATTGACAGTGCTTAATCCACCTCACCAGCTGGGACGGTTAGCTAAAATTAGTGGTGTGAATGATATTTTCTCTGTCGATACCATTGTGCAATGAGCGCTGAACCTGCCCTTGAACTTGTAGAGGTAGAGAAACGCTATCCAACTACAGATGCCTTGAAGGGGATCAGTTTCTCAGTAGAGAGTGGAGAGTTTTTTGGTCTTCTTGGACCGAATGGTGCAGGGAAATCAACGCTGATCAATATTATGGGGGGGTTGGTCCGCCCAAGCTCCGGTCACATACGGGTGATGGGGCATGATGTAGTTACGCAGTATCGACACTCCAGAAACCATATCGGAATTGTCCCGCAAGAGCTGGTCTATGACCCCTTTTTTACCGTATGGGAGATGCTAACCATTCAGTCAGGTTATTTTGGTCGGGGTCGAGAGAACGATGCCTGGCTGGAGGAGTTGCTGGTTACCCTCAACCTGATGGATAAACGGAATGAGAACCTGCAGCGCCTCTCTGGCGGGATGAAACGGCGTGTACTCATTGCTCAGGCTCTGGTCCATCGTCCACCGGTTGTTGTACTGGATGAACCTACAGCGGGGGTTGATGTGGAGTTGCGTCGGGCGCTCTGGTCTTTTGCACACCGCCTCCATCAGGAGGGGCATACTATTGTTTTAACAACCCACTACCTGGAAGAGGCTGAATCGATGTGTGATCGGATCGCGATTCTGGACCAGGGGGAGCTGGTGGCGCTCAATGAGCAGCAGCAGTTGATTGCCGACTATCCACATCAGATCGCAGTGATTGAGCGTCACCTTGGTGAGAAAATGCCGGAGTGGTTGGTTTCAGCGAGGGTCTCCAGTAGTCGAAACCGGACTCAACTGCAGCTTCCTCGTGATGTAGAGGGGCAGAACCGGTTCCTGCAGCAGTTGGAGATGCTGGGTATTGTTCGACAGGATGTGCGTTTGCGTGAACCGACACTGGAAGAGGTTTTTCTCGGATTGACAGGAGAGGGGGCGTGACACTCAACCTGTTTGGCTGCTGGACACTGTTTCGCAAGGAGGTGTGGCGTTTTCTCAAAGTTTCCGTACAGACGGTTTTGGCGCCGGCAGTCTCTACACTGCTCTATCTATTGGTGTTTGGTGTTGTGTTTGAGGAGGCGGTTGTGGTCTATGAGGGGCACAGCTACAGCAGTTTTCTGGTTCCGGGTTTGGTGATGATGACGCTGGCACAGAATGCCTTTGCCAATAGCTCTTCAAGCATTCTACAGTCTAAAATGAATGGCAATATTGTTTTCATGTTACTGGCTCCGCTCTCCTCGGTGGAACTCTATCTGGCCTTTTTAGGGGCAGCAGTGGTACGTGGGCTGGTTACGGGAGGGGCTGTTTTGATCATTGCATCCCTATTGATACCTGTTTCTCTCTACTCAGCGGGATTGGTGCTGCTTTTTGCGGTGCTCTCCAGTGGAGTGATGGGTGCTTTGGGGGTTATTGCGGGGATCTGGTCTGAAAAATATGACCACCTTTCCGCGTTTCAGAACTTCATCATTCTGCCCCTCACTTTTCTGAGTGGTGTATTTTATTCCATTCAGGACCTCTCACCGTTCTGGCAACAGCTCTCAGCCTGGAATCCGGTTTTTTATCTGATTGACGGCTTTCGGTTTGGTTTTCTGGGGGTGTCCGATGTGGCTTATCTACAGAGTCTGACCGTTGCACTACTGTTTTTGCTGATGTTGACGCTGCTCTCAGTGCTCCTGTTACGCTCTGGATATAAGTTGCGAGGATGATGAATGGATAAGTTACGCATTGTGGGCGGCACACCTCTGAGAGGCAAAGTGCGCATCTCTGGAGCCAAAAATGCAGTTTTGCCAATCCTGGCCGCTTCACTGCTTGCAGATACGGAGGTCTCACTGCAGCGTGTACCTCAGTTGAAGGATGTGAGTACGATGATGAGTCTGCTCTCTTCAATGGGGGGCAAGGTGACGCTGACAGATGGAGGAGGGCTTGAGATTGATACCTCAAGCGTAATGCTGCCAGTGGCTGAGTATGACCTGGTAAAAACGATGAGAGCCTCCATTCTTGTGCTGGGACCATTATTGGCAAAAGTGGGGGAGGTCAAGGTTTCTCTACCGGGAGGATGTGCCATTGGCGCACGACCCGTCAATCTCCATGTGGATGGGTTGAAGGCGTTGGGTGCGGAAGTCCATATTGAAAATGGTTATATCCATGCGACCGCACGAAAGCTCCGGGGAGCACATATTCTGCTCGACTCGATTACCGTGACGGGTACTCAAAACCTGATGATGGCAGCAACGCTGGCCGAGGGAAAAACGGTATTGGAGAATGTGGCTCGTGAGCCGGAGGTGGTTGACTTGGCCAACTTCCTCAATGCGATGGGGGCAAAGGTTTCGGGTGCCGGCAGTACCACGATCACCATTGAAGGGGTTCGGTCTCTGCAAGGGGTTCGCTACCGGGTCATTCCAGATCGTATTGAGACAGGCACTTATCTGGTTGCTGCTGCAATGACCGGGGGACATGTTGAGCTGATTGATACAGATCCGTTACTGCTAGAGTCGGTATTATTGAAGCTTGAAGAGGCGGGGGCAAAATTACAGATAGAAGAGAGTCGGATTGTATTGGATATGGAGGGGCGACGCCCAAAAGCAGTCAGCTTTACAACAGCGCCGCACCCAGCATTTCCGACCGACATGCAGGCACAGTTCATGGCAATGAATGCAATTGCAGATGGGATCGGTGTCATCTCGGAAACGATCTTTGAAAATCGTTTTATGCATGTACCTGAACTGCAACGTATGGGGGCCGAATTCCAGATGGAGGGTCATACGGTAGTTGTACAGGGGGTGGAGGGGCTTACGGGGGCCAGAGTAATGGCAACGGACCTGCGTGCGTCAGCAGGCTTGGTTCTGGCAGCACTGGCAGCGAAAGGTGAGACTATTATTGATAGAATTTACCATATTGATCGAGGTTATGAGGCGATTGAAGAGAAATTGATGCAGCTGGGGGCCGAGATAGAGCGTTTGCCGTAAGACAATGATATGATTTGTTTAAATGTTCGAGAAGTGTTTGTTACTGTAGGTTATGTTGTTTGAAAACAGTTTTTTGTGATCTGGAGAGGAGAGAAAAATGGTACCACTACTACCCCTTGCAATTGTGACGGTTGCTTCAGCCGCTGCAACACTCTTTTTGAATGAGAAGGCTAGAAGGGTTGATGATGCAATCCATGAGATGGGTGATACTGCAGATGAAGAGAGCAGTGATGACTCAATCTCGGCAAAGCTCAAGAAGCGGCTCGCAGCGAAAAATAGTGAGATCGAGAAGATAAAAATGCAACTTCAAGAGCATAACAAGATGCTCAATGAGCATGCCAAACAGCTGCGCAATAACTCTCGGTCACGTCACTGATGGGTTAAATCACCCCCTGGGGTGAGTTGTTGTCTGTGGTAAAAGCGCTGAATCAGTTACAATAGAGTGATGGAAAAGCCACTGACTATTGCCCTTTCAAAAGGGCGTATCTATAAGGATACCTTGCCTCTTCTGGAGGCGGCGGGCATTCGTCCAGTCGACGACCCGGTTACCAGCAGAAAACTGATTCTGGATACTAATCTGGCTCATGTGAAAGTGGTTGTGATCCGTGCAACCGATGTCCCCACTTTTGTAGAGCGCGGTGTTGCGGATCTCGGTGTTGCAGGTAAGGATGTATTGATGGAGCATGGTGGAGAAAACCTCTATGAACCACTGGATCTGCAGATTGCCAAGTGTCGAATGATGACAGCTGGTGTGGTTGGTGCGTCTGAACCCAAGGGGCGGATGCGCATTGCTACCAAGTATGTGAAGTCGGCTCAGGACTACTTTACTTCGCTTGGACAGCAGGTGGAGATCATTAAACTCTATGGCGCAATGGAGTTGGCACCACTGGTGGGGCTGGCCGACCGTATTGTTGACCTGGTCGAGACCGGGAATACGCTGAAAGCCAATGGACTTGAGCCTCTGGAGGAGATTGCCCATATCAGCTCCCGTCTGGTGGTTAACAAGGCTGCAATGAAGATGAAGAGCCAGCAGGTGAAGTCACTGATTGAGTTGATGGCCGCTGCAGTAGAAAAACGTCAAGGATAGTCACCATGAGAAGATTGAATCGTGCCGATGTTGGCTTTGATGCCGAGCTGGAGAAGTTGTTGGCTTGGGAAGGTGTCTCCAATGACCAAGTGAACCAGACTGTTAGAGAGATTCTGGATAAAATTCGCAGCCACGGAGATGCTGCCCTGGTTGAATACACCAACCGTTTTGATCGTCTGGATGCCTCCAGCATGGAAGAGCTGGAGTTACCGCTGGAGCGTCTGCAGCAGGCACTTGATAACCTACCAACAGATCAACGCAAGGCATTGGAATTATCAGCAGAGCGGGTGCGCCTCTACCATCAACACCAGAAGACAGAGTCATGGAGCTACACCGAGGCAGATGGCACCTTGCTTGGACAGCAGGTGACACCACTGGACCGTGTGGGTCTCTATGTTCCCGGCGGTAAAGCAGCATACCCTTCATCGGTATTGATGAATGCAGTTCCAGCCAAAGTGGCGGGAGTTAAAGAGTTGATTATGGTGGTACCCACTCCAGATGGGGTGGTTAATGAATTGGTGCTGGCGGCAGCAGCAATCTCTGATGTGGATAAGGTTTTTCTGGTGGGAGGCGCACAGGCTGTAGCGGCACTGGCCTATGGAACTGAGGCGGTTCCACAGGTAGACAAGATTGTGGGGCCGGGTAACATCTATGTGGCGACTGCCAAGGGGATGGTGTTTGGCTCTGTAGGGATCGATATGATTGCCGGTCCTTCCGAGATTCTGGTGGTCTGCGATGGTGAGACAAATCCAGACTGGATTGCGATGGACCTCTTCTCTCAGGCAGAGCATGATGAGGATGCGCAGTCGATTTTGATCTCTCCCGATGCAGCGTTCCTCGATGCAGTAGAGCAGAGTATCAATAAATTGCTGGATGGAATGGAGCGTGCAAATATTATCCGTACCGCATTGAAAGATCGCGGCGCACTGATTCAGGTGGAGACGATGGAGCAGGCATTGGAGGTGACCAACTACATTGCACCTGAACATCTGGAGCTCTCCGTAGAAGACCCGCAGGCATTATTGCCCAGCATTAAGCATGCGGGAGCCATCTTTATGGGGCGCTACACAGCAGAGGCGTTGGGGGACTACTGTGCCGGACCAAACCATGTATTGCCGACCTCACGTACTGCACGCTTCTCTTCTCCTCTAGGTGTTTACGATTTTCAGAAACGCTCCAGCCTGATTATGTGCTCTGCTGAGGGCGCTTCAGAACTGGGTAAGACTGCATCGGTGATGGCGCGTGGAGAGGGGCTGACTGCACATGCGCAGTCAGCAGAGTTCCGTATCAAAGATTAAGTTGTGAAAAACTGGATTCGCCCTGAAATCGCAGCGTTGTCTGCTTACCATGTCCCCGCCCCTGGAGACTGGATCAAGCTGGATGCAATGGAAAATCCATACCAGTGGCCTGAAGAGTTACAGCAGGAGTGGCTAAAATCGCTGCCTGATGCAGAGATCAATCGCTATCCGGACCCGGCAGCACGTGAGCTGGTGGCAGAGTTACATAAGGTGATGGAGGTGCCTGAGGGGTTTGAGATCGTGCTCGGTAACGGCTCTGATGAACTGATCCAGTTGTTGATGATGACGGTGGCCAAGCCAGGACGCACTATTCTGGCACCTGAGCCCACCTTTGTGATGTACAAGATGATCGCCCAGTTTGTAGGGATGGAGTTTGTCGGTGTACCACTAGATGTAGATTTTGAACTGGACCTCGATGCAATGGTGGCGGCTATTGAACAGCATCAGCCCGCTGTGGTCTTTCTTGCTTACCCCAACAACCCGACGGGCAACCTGTTTGATCGTGCTGCGATAGAGAAGATCCTCTCCATGGCTCCCGGCTTTGTAGTGGTGGATGAGGCTTACCATGTGTTTGCAGAAGAGAGCTTTATGGGAGCATTGCCCCACTATGAAAATCTACTGGTGATGCGTACCGTCTCCAAGATGGGGCTGGCTGGATTGCGCCTGGGGTTGATGGCAGGGGCAGCGCACTGGATCAATGAGGTCAACAAGGTGCGTCTACCCTACAATATCAATGTGCTGACCCAACATGCGGCTACCTTTATCCTGCGTCATGCAGAGGTTTTGGAGGTGCAGGCTGCCATATTACGCTCTGAGCGAGAACAGTTATTGCAACAGCTTTCACTATTGAAAGGGGTGGTGAAGGTCTACCCCAGTAAAGCTAACTTTGTTTTGATTCGAGTGGCAGATGGCTCAGCGGATCGCCTATTTGAAGCGCTGAAGGAGGGGGGTGTGTTGATCAAGAATCTCTCGCCAGCAGGTGGTGTATTGGCAGACTGTCTGCGGGTCACAGTGAGTACTCCGCAAGAGAATCACCAGCTTATGGATGCATTACGTACCCGACTCTGATTGTGTGAAGAGGCCCTAATCAGCGGTGATGATAGAGCCTATGAGTTACGGGTATCCAGAAGATCGGGTTGTTCGGAGAAAATTGTCCGATTTTCTTGGTTGAGCCTTCAAGATTGCTCTCGGACGTTTAAAGCATCCAGTTCATCAAGCATTTGAAGGCATCTCGTCCGATTACCACGAAGTTGAGCCGCCTCAAATAATTTTTTAGAATCCTCCTCAACAAGAATGCGTGTAGATAGCTCAAACATTAATTTATTAAGGCTAATCTTTCTCGATTGAGCCAATGCTTTTAAACGATCTGTAACATCATCAGGTAGCCGAATAGATAGCGTGCTCATGATCTAAATCTCCTTAATTAAGTGTTCTGGTGAAATCACCTCAAAATTTGCATGCTTAAGTTCAGGATACGAGAAGTCTCGTAAATTATTAGTAACAATGTATTCCACATTTGCTGCTACAGCTAAGGAACCTCTGAACAAGTCTGGGTAATTTGAATTACGTCCATAGCGCCCAAGATCAAGGCGAAGATCGCAGCCAATACCCCAGGGCACCTTCTCTTGCGCAA
>DUYW01000004.1 GCA_013349825.1 Gammaproteobacteria bacterium
CTTGCTAATAGCCTGCTATTGGCTGCGATCTTCGCCTTGATCTTGGACACTATGGACGTAATTCAAATTACCCAGACTTGTTCAGAGGTTCCTTAAACTTAGAATTCTAGGCTTAAACAGAAAAATATTATTAATTTCAGACAACGGAGAATTATCCATGCTAGAAACGGGCGAAACTATTCCTCATTTTTCAAAACCTGATCAAGAGGGTAATGAGAAGGCCTTCAGTGACCTTACAGGAGAAAAAGGGCTTATCCTCTACTTCTACCCCAAAGACAACACACCCGGATGCACCAATGAGGCAAAAGATTTTCGGGATGAGATTGAAACCTTCAGAAAAATGGGGGTTGAGGTGGTTGGTGTCTCCAAAGACACGGCACGCACCCATACCAACTTCATCACCAAGCATGAACTCCCTTTTACACTGCTCAGCGACAGTGATCCAGAGGCAGAGATGTGTCAAGCCTTTGGGGTATGGCAAGAGAAGAAAAATTACGGCAAGGTCTATATGGGGATTGTGCGAACCACATTTCTGATTGATGCAAAAGGCACGATTCTGAAAGTCTACAACAAGGTACGCGTCAAAGAGCATGTATCAGAAGTCTTCTCAGATACCCGCAATTTACTCAAATAAAACCCGAACCTGAGAAAACCCTGAATAAGTCATGAACGAGTGTCTTACGCCTATAGAACCCAAACTCTTCATTGAAAATCTTATGAACAGTTCACGATTAGTTTCGATTTTTCAAAGTGAAACATATACGCCGGGCAAGACACTCTGGGGGCACCTTGATCTTGAACCCTCTTTTAAACCCTATAGACAGACATGATTCATTTCGCACAGACTTATTCAGAGCTTCCCCGACTATTATCGCTCAAGGGTGATAATAGTCAGGTCTGAACTGGGATGAACTCTACTCAGCCATCCCCATATTGCTGTGCTCCCATCCCATTCTCATCGGTAATGCAACTCTCTGGTGAACTGGATGAGAATCGGCTGGAGCTATAACGTAGTACCAACACAGCAATACTCAAAATCAAAATTGAAGCTGAAATGGCAACCACTGACTCCATTGACATGGTCTTGATATCGATTGCCAGAAACCGGGTCATTGCAGTCATGGTGATAAACAGCAGGAAGATCACTGGAATACGGTGGGTACGGAAGAACACACCCACCATAGCCCCCAATTCCAGGTAGATAAAGAGTAACAAAATATCTCCCAGAGAGGCATGCCCTTTTGTGATGATCGTTATATATTCAACCACTGCTGACCATACAATGGTTGCCCCAACGACAAACAACCCCAACAAGTGAAACCCCTCCACTACATTATCACCCGCGCTGTGTACCCAAGAATATTTTTGTTGACTCATGAACTTCTCATTCCTACGCTGTTTTTAATAAAATGCCCTACCTGTAACTTGAATTTTTATAGTAGCATACGCAACTGGATCGTTTTCAGAATAATAAAAACGAAAAAAATATCTATCAACTACTGTCTGGAGGAACTATGAATTTCAAAAAGACTCTTGCTGCAGCGCCACTCTTGCTGCTTCCATTTACGCTACAAGCTGCCGATCTTGAGAACGGTAAAAAACTAAGCCGTAGCTGTGCACTCTGTCACGGCCAGTATTTGCAAGGGGTTGCTGGAGACCTCTACCCCCGACTCGCCGGCCTGCCCAGCGGCTATGTCGAAAATGAGCTGCACCGCCTTCAGGAAGGTCGCCGCAAGGCCCATATGCCAATGCTGATCACCAGCATGGTTGATATGTTGAGCGGCAGTGATATGGAAGATATTGCGAACTACATGGAACATATCAATGTACCTGCTGCACATAAACGTAGCATTATGCAGGCCCCTGGAGATGTTGCGAAAGGCAAGGAAGTTTATCTGGAAGAGGAGTGCGATGGCTGTCACAACAAAGATGGCTCCGGAAAACCCAAGAAAGACATTCCCCCTCTGCGAGGTCAACACACAAGCTACCTGACCAAACAAATTGAAGAATTTAAAAATATCACCCGTATCCATGATGGTGAAGATGAGAAAGAGGACAGCAGCTTTGCTGAATTTAACCAGGACATGGTACGTGACCTTGTTGCTTATCTCTCAACGCTTGACGATTAATGGAGGAATCTGACCATGAAATTTAACAATATCTTTTTTACGCTGCTATTCACTCTGCTGTTCTCAACCTCAGTATCTGCTACAGAGCCCAATGTTGGTGTTTTCAATGTAGAGCAATCGGTCATTAAAATTGCTCTGCGCGATGGCATTTCACCACAAGACGCTATTGACGCAATGATGTCAAAAGCCAGTGATCTGAATATGAAAAATGTAGGCCGACAAAATGTCTCGGGTGAACTACAAGCACGTGGTCAAAAAGTGGGCCATCTTGAGGTCTTTCAGTTCTGCCGACCAGCGGATGCCCGTGTGATGGCTGACTACAATGTAGTCTATGCCGCTTATATGCCTTGTCGCATCTCTATGGTTCAGGATAAGGCGGGACGCTACTGGTTGGTAACACTAAACCTGGACATGCTGATTGAGAATACCGTACTACCGGATGAGATCTATAGTCTCGCGATCAAAACCAACAGCAACATGTTGACAATCATGTCCTCTGCAGCAACGGGTGAATTCTAAACACCCCCCCCTTTCATTAAAGAGAACGATAAGCGGAAGAGGTTCAAACCTCTTCCGCTTTTTTTGCCTCCAATTCATAGCTCTCCATTGCCTGCACGACCAATGGCTGCAGTAGACATTACAAAGGTAGCTAACACCAGAAGTATCGCCGGCATCACAGCAACGCGTGTCAAGGCTACAAATGCGATAGAGTCAGGCTCTACAAACAGACGCACCAAGCCGATCAACAGCGCTACAACAGCATATCCAATATAGAGCCAGCGGAACCGTTTCAGCCCTTGTGTCCAATGTGATTGAAGCCATTGCATAGAATCCTGATCAAATGCCATAACCTTGTTACGATAATAGAGCAGCAACAGGCTGCTGGAAATCACCGGCACCAGCATCCCCCAATAACCAAAGCCAAAGGATAGTCCTGCCGGTACCGCCAGCAGGTGGGAGAAAATCAGATTCAATACAAAGAGCTCATGAGGACGTTTTCCCTCTCTACACACCGTGGGATTATCTTGATGTTCATTTTGACTCTGCATCTTGCTCTCCTCTGCTGCTATCTGTAGATGATACAGTGGGGGTTGGAGCATCCGGCATCCGATCATCATCCATCAGGATTCTCGCACCATCCCCCTCCAAATCATCATACTGTCCTTTTCTGATTGCAATGATTAACACTGCGACCAAAATAATACCCATTAAAATCATTCCGGGTATCAACACATAGATCACTTCCATTTTATTGACCTTATTCTACTCAAGCAATGAATCATGAGGCGGTTCTAATCCTTTTTATTAACCACGTGACGCCCAACCTCACTCCGGATTCGCGCCGCATTTCCAATCACCAACAGTGAGCTGATGGGCATCGAAACCGCTGCAACCAGTGGTGTAATCCAGGCCATCATCGCCAAGGGGATCATAATAAGATTGTATAGAATTGAGATTGCAATATTTTGTCTAATTGTTTTAAGTGTTCGCTTGGAGAGTCGACTTGCCAGCTCAACCTGCTCTAGTTCGCTGCTGAGCAACACAATATCTGCACTTTCAACCGAAAC
Organism: Gammaproteobacteria bacterium; assembly: GCA_013349825.1. Lineage (GTDB taxonomy): Bacteria > Pseudomonadota > Gammaproteobacteria > Thiopontia. Next base: position 3,698 of record DUYW01000004.1, read on the forward strand.
ATCTGTTCCGGAACCCATTGCGATACCAACATCTGCCATAATCAGTGCCGGAGCATCATTAACACCATCTCCGACCATTGCAATCATCTCACCCTGTTGCTGAAGTTCACGAATTACGGCAGCCTTTTGTTCCGGCAATACCTCGGCAATCACCTTCATCCCCCCTCCCAGGGCTGCTGCGGTTGCTTCTGCAACCTGTTTGCGATCTCCCGTCAATAGTGAGGTTCTCATCCCCTGCTGGTGCAAACGCTGTATCAGTCCAGAAGCACCATTGCGCAGCTGGTCTGCCAGGGTAGCAATACCTATCACTTCTTTATCCACTGCGAGATAGACTACACTTTCTGCGAGTTTCTCTCTCTGAAGTGCATACTCTTCAAGACTTGAGCTACAGCTGACCTGGTTCTTTTTCATCCAGCTGGCAGTACCCATGAATAGAGTACGCCCCTCAACAACCCCCTGTACACCGGCCCCCGGTGCATACTGAAAATCACTCAGTTGCACCTCATTAAGCTGCTCATTATCCAGCAACAATTCGGCCTGATGCACAATAGCATGAGCAACCGGGTGCTCTGAATAGCGTTCCAGTGCATGTGCGAGTTGGTAGAAACGCTGTTCATGCTCTCCTGCTACTAGTTGCAGCTGCTGCACCTGCAACTGCCCTTGGGTCAAAGTCCCTGTTTTATCAAATATCAGATGACGGATTGCAGAGAATGACTCCAATACACCTCCATTTTTGACTAATACACCGTGCCGGGCTCCGACTCCAGAGGCAACCGCAATCGCCATTGGCGTTGCCAGACCGAATGCACAGGGGCAGGTAATGATCAGCACCGAGGTCGCAGCCATCAGTGCAACCTCAAAATCAACCTGGAGCCAAAAGAGGAAAGTAGCCCCCGCCAGAACAAGTGTTGCCATAACAAACCAGGGGACAATACGATCTGCTGTACATTGAATCGGGGCCTTTGAGGCTTGCGCCTCTTCAACCAGATCAATAATTCGCCCCAGAGCACTATTTTTCAGCACCCCTTCAACTTCAAGCTCAACCACCCCATGACCATTCACTGTTCCTGCATATAGCCTGTCTCCTGCCTGCTTATGGACAGGAAGTGATTCACCACTGAGCATCGATTCATCAACCTCACTCTGCCCCGACACCATCCACCCATCAACTGCTACTCTCTGTCCAGGCTTGACCCGAACCCGATCTCCCTGCTTCAGCAATCGCACCGCCACAACCTCTTCTTCATTTGTACCAATCCGTAAGGCCACACGCGGCTGAAGGTCCATCAAGCGCTGAGTAGAAGAGACGGCTTTACGTTTGGCTGCAGATTCCAGGTAACGCCCTACCAATATCACAAAAATGAAGTTGACCACGGTATCAAAATAGACTTCCCCTATCTCATTTCCACTTACGGTGATATACGTTGAATAGAGATAAGTTATCGTGGCACCAATCGCAATCGGTAAATCCATGGTTAAGTGGCGAACTTTCAATCCACTCCATGCCCCTTTCAGAAATGGAAAACCCGAGTAGAGCAGTGTTGGCGTAGCAAGCAAGAATCCTAACCAGTGAAACCAGTGTCGAAACTCACCCTCATCTGCACCACTGTAGAGTGCAATCGAGATCCACAACAGGTTCATCATCGTAAATCCTGCGAAAACCAGACGATAAAGCAGTGATCGATCCCGTTTTCTGAGCGTCCCTTCTGCCGTCTCCGGATCAAAGGGAACCGCAACATAGCCAATTTGAGAGAGCCGTATAATCGCCTCAGAGAGCTTAATCTGCTGTGGGTCCCAACGAAGATGGAGCCTTTTACCGGAGAGATTTACCTGGGCTGAGTGGACCCCCTGCAACGGCTCCAGAGAATGTTCTATCAACCAAACACATGCCGCACAGTGAATGCCTTCAACCAGTAAATTGATCTCTCGTAACCCGCCGCTAGAACGGACATACTCAGACTGAATCTCCTCAAGATCGAAAAGTGCGGCCTCTTCAGAAAGTTCCGGAGGAGGCGCTAATTGAATGCCTTCAGGGGTACGCTCATAGAAACCTTCCATGCCGGCACCATAAATTGCCTGACAGACACTACCACAGCCGTGACAGCAAAACTGCCGCTGCTCTCCCTGGATTAAACGGTTAACCGGCTGTTGATCTGGAACAGGAAGGCCGCAGTGGTAACAGCCCTCCTTATGGTGCCTACTCATTCGCAGTGATCAAGTCCGGGAAGGTAAACAGCAGGCTTAAGAGGCCTCGGCATGTACCCGTTGTTCAGCGGTGTACGTATCCTCTTCGTGTTTCAGGGTTACTTGAAGATCCCACACCCCCTTCAACATGACCGTATAGTATGCACGATAGATACCCGGCTCGGTTTCAAGCAGAGAGACAATCATATCTTGCTGTCGATCTGAAGGTCTATAAACCTGCAGATTACCACTCAAGCCAGTTACCTCCTTGCCATCTCTATCCATTACCGTAATTTGAAGCTGAGAAGGCGCACCAACTTTAACAACCCCAGACTCAAGGGATACTTGCCAACCCAAGCGTTTGCGTGCCTCGATCAGCTGCAGTACAGTGCGCTCATAGTCTCTGCCCTGCTCATAATAGTCATCTTTAACCAGACCAGGATTGGTCAGAAAGGCGGTCATAATCATCCCTATATTGACCAGCACAACAACAACCAGCAGTAAAATCCACCCTAACACCCACGGGTTTTTAAATGCCTGTTTATTGGATTGGGATAAAAAACTCATCTGTAATATTCCTCGATTAAAATTCTACCTAGGTCCTAAGAACATACTCTCATATTTTGAGTTCAACTCAGGCTTCTCTACCCCTTCCAATTTGAAATAGACGGGCATAGAACTCTCTTTCATCGCTCTACGTGGCAATCTCAGGTAGACCGTATAAGGGGCCACTTTTCCCGGAGGAGAGACGAATGGTTCCTCAGCCCCAACCAGCTCGACCCCTTCCAACCCTTCCGCTGTTACTCGGACAGTCATCTGTTCATTGGTCTTATTGAGGATCTTCAACTCATATTTATTCTGAATGGATCCATTACTCAGTTGAACAAACAGCGGCTGACGTTCATGCAGTACCTTGATTTCCAAACCCGTTATATTCAGCAGACCATAAATAATACCCACAAAAGAGAGCGTCATAATCACAAGATAGACCAGTACTCTAGGCCGTTTCATCAACGGTAATACCGGTTTACCTTCAAGCGCATCCACCGACTCATATCGAATCAATCCATGTGGTTTATCAATTTTATCCATTACCGAGTTACAGGCATCAATACATAGTGCACAGGTAATACACCCCTCATCCAACCCATGACGAATATCAACACCCGTTGGGCAGACTGCAACACACTGGTTACAGTCAATGCAGTCTCCATTACCCTCAACAGTCTCCCCCTTCTTGAGACGTCCGCGAGGCTCACCACGATTATAATCGTACGTTGGAATCATTGACTCACGATCCAGCATCACCGCTTGAATACGTGCATAGGGGCAGAGCCAGAAACAGGTCTGTTCACGCAATACCCCCGCCATAATATAGGTCCCAACCGTAAACAGTGCCAGAACACTCCACTCGGTTGAACTTGCTGTCAGCGTAAAATAATCAATCCATAGCTGATAGACATCGGTAAACCATGCCACAAAACTGACCCCTGTAAACATCGAAACCAGTATCCACAACAGGTGTTTTTTCAACTTAACAACAATTTTATCTACATTCCAAGAGGCTTTATCCAGCTTTTTACGCTTCGCAGGAGATCCCTCCAGCTTCTCTTCCAACCAGGTAAAGATATCCACCCAGATAGTCTGAAAGCAGAAGAAACCACAGTAGACACGACCAAACAAGGTTGTCACCACAGCCAGCATGATCGCAAAAAAAAGCAGCACCAATGAAAGCATCCAGACATCTTGGGGCAGAATAGTAATCTCAAAGATATGGTATTGACGCCCGGGAATGTCAAACAGGACAGCCTGTCGACCATTCCAGCGTAGATAAGGCCCAAAAAAGAAGAGCAACCAGCTTGAAGCGGCAATCCATTTCAGCCTACGAAACGCTCCTGGCATCCTTTTGGCGTGAATCGTCTCTTCACCGGTATTGATTTTCCACTCTTGACTCTCTGCATAGAGCGCATCAACTTCCTTTCGTTGACTGGATGTTGCCTCTGACATAACAAATAGACTCCACTAAACCCCATTAAACTTACTAAGCTATTACGAAAAAATGAATATTCGTACTCCATGTGGCTGTCCGAGAATAGAGAGCCTACTATTTCTAAACCATTTCAGTCATAAAGTACTCACGTTTTACCATATTTAGCTGATATTTTCTCTATAAGATCAAGATAAAAAGGGGAGCAGTATCACTGCTCCCCTCCGGTACAACATCAAGTTCTAACAATCAGTCTTCTGAATGTGTGGTATTCATCAGTGTACGCAATTTAAACCCTAAATAGATAACGATGATTGCAGTAACACCAATAGCAGCTACCGATGCTATAAGTACAAAATCTAGATCATGTCCGGTAAACATTCCCATAACACTATCCCTCTCTGCTAAACCTCTCTTATCTGAAGCAGATAAGAGAGGGAATTATTATCAAATTTACTGACCGCCACCTAATTGGTGAACATAAACAGCAAGCTTCTTAACTGAACCAGCACTCAAATCCTTACCCAAAGGACCAAAAGCAGGCATCACTGCATTTCGTGACGCAGGATCAATCAGCTCACTATTCACACCATGGGCAATGGTATGCAGTGCACTAGCGTGACGATGATCACCGCCACCACTGACTTCAAAGCGCCATACAGCATCTGTCAAGTTTGCTGAACCGAGTGCCGCCATACCCTTGGCATCCATACCGTGACAAGCAAAACAGCCACCCTTGGTTGGATTGATAAACAACTCTTTACCTACAGCATGCTCACCACCTTCACTCAGAGCAACTACATGCTTGGCTAGGTCAGCAATTTCAGTTTCGCTCAGGCGTGCCCCATAGTTTGGCATGATTCCCTTACGACCATTGTAGATGGTTGTCTCAATCTGTTCGACGGTACCACCGTAGAGCCAATCATCATCTGCCAATACTGGATAGCCAGACTGTGCTGCAGACATTGCACCATTACCTGAACCACCAGAACCATGACAGGCTGCACAGTAGTCACCAAAAAGTACCTTGGCAGATCGTACTGTATAGTTCTTCAGATCATCATCAGCAAGGATCATCGCAGCAGAGGTTTTTGGATCATTGATCTTATCCTCCCACTTCTGACGAACCTCATCAATTGCAGCCAAGTCAGCTTTATACTCACTAACTGCAGTCCAACCCAATGATCCTTTACTGTACCCTTCGAGATCCAGTGAAGGAATTGAAGGGTATAGGAAGAAGTAGACCAGACACCAGATCCAGCTCGCGTGCAGACCAATGGTCCACCAACCAGGAGGATCGTTACTCAGCTCACGCAGGGTATCATCCCAGAAGTGACCTGTATTATTTTCATTTGGAAACGGATTATTCTCACTCATTTGTTTTCTCCGTGAATGCTGTTTTCAGCCAGAAATTTCTCCCCTTCTACCCCATCCACGAGGTAGCGTTGAGACTCTAACTGCTCTTTGTTCTTTGGATTAAAGACCAGAAAGTAGGCTACCGCTAACACGAGCGCCACGGTTACAGTCACGATCAATCCAACCCAATCGTTTACTGTCATCGAAGCCCAGTCGGTATAGAAGTAGCCCATCTCTTTTTCCGTACTCATCACTTACGGTAGGTCTTGCTGTAATCCAGTTTAGCCATGGTTCCGAGCACCTGGAGATATGCAATCATTGCATCCATCTCCGTCTTGCCACGGATCTTCTCAGCCGCACCATTGATGTCCGAATCCAGATAAGGAACTTTTCCTATACCTGGCATCATCTGCATCACTTTCATGCGTGCCTCGATACCATCAGCGTCCACCTGATTCTCAGCCAGCCATGGATAGTTTGGCATTACAGACTCAGGAACTACAGAGCGAGGAGCCATCAGATGCTGGCGCTGCCACTCATCTGAGTATTTGCCTCCCAAACGCGCCAGATCAGGTCCGGTACGCTTTGAACCCCACTGAAAAGGATGATCATACATGGACTCAGAAGCGAGTGAGTAGTGACCATAACGCTCTTTCTCATCACGGAAAGGACGAATCATCTGCGAGTGGCAGAGGAAACAACCTTCACGAATATAGATATCACGCCCTGCAAGCTCTAGCGCAGTGTAAGGACGAATACCATCACCTGCTTTCCAGGTTTCCAGGGTATCACCCTCTTTACGTTGCCAAAGAATCTCAGGATTTGCATTGTGCTCCATAGTCTCATCAATTGTGAAGAGTGGAACAATCTCTACCAGACCACCGACAGAAACGGCCACCATGGTAAAGAGCAGCATCAAGATCGCGCTACGCTCGATCTTATCCTGAAGTTTGGTTGAATAAATCTTATCAGCCATCGTTATCTACTCCCTTATTTAAGCTTGACGGTCTTTTGCTGTCGCAACCGTTACCACCACGTTGTAAAGCATTACAACGCCCCCAAGCCAGTAGATCAGGCCACCAATTGCACGCATCTTGTAGTAAGGCATCATCGCCGCTACAGATTCTGCGAAGGTATAGCTCAAAGTGCCATACTCATCATAGTCGCGCCACATCAGCCCCTGCATGATACCGGATACCCACATCGCAGTGATGTAGACCACCGCACCGATTGTTGCCAACCAGAAATGCAGATTAACCAACGCTGGAGAGTACATTTTGGTATTCCAAAGTTTCTCAACCAAATGGTAGAGGGCACCTGCTGCAACCATTGCTACCCAACCCAATGCACCGGAGTGTACGTGTCCAATCGTCCAGTCTGTGTAGTGAGAGAGTGCATTCACTGTCTTCACGGACATTACAGGGCCTTCAAAGGTAGACATTGCATAGAACGCGAGTGAAACGATGAGGAAACGCAAAATGTAATCATCACGCAATTTATCCCAGGCTCCAGAGAGCGTCATCATTCCGTTTACCGCACCACCCCAAGACGGGATGATCATTGCCAGAGAGACTGCTGCACCGAGTGATCCAGTCCAGTCAGGCAGTGCTGTGTACTGAAGGTGATGTGCTCCCAGCCATACATAACCAAACATCAGTGCCCAGAAGTGGATCACAGAGAGGCGGTATGAGTAGACCGGACGGTTCGCCTGTTTCGGTACAAAGTAGTACATGATCCCGAGGAAGCCTGCAGTCAGGTAGAAACCAACTGCATTATGGCCCCACCACCACTGAATCATCGCATCCTGAACACCAGAGAACAGTGAATAGGATTTAAACAGACTCACGGGGATTGCCAAGCTATTGACCACATGTAAATAAGTGATCATTACCAGCATTCCGAGGAAGAACCAGTTAGAAACATAAATATGTGAAGTCTTCTTGTTGACCAATGTCATCACAAAATTGATAAAGAAACTCAACCAGACAACGGCGATCGCCAAGTCAATCGGCCACTCCAGCTCTGCATACTCCTTACCCTGAGTGATACCCAGTGGCAGAGTAATTACTGCTGAAACGATGATCAGGTTCCATCCCCAGAAGGTGAACCATGCCATGCCCGGACTCCAGATACGTGTACCACAGGTACGCTGTACACTATAGAAGGCCGTTGCCATCAACGTTGAACCACCAAACGCAAAAATCACTGCATTTGTATGGAGAGGACGGAGACGACCAAAAGTCGTATACGGTAAGTCCAGATTCAATACTGGCCAAGCCAACTCCGCTGCGATATAGAAACCAACCAGGGTCCCTACAACCAGATAGACCACCGCGGCGATGGAAAACCACCGAACGGCACTAAAGTCATATTTTTCTGCTGCTTCCACGAAAAACCTCCCTAAGGGATCATGAAAAAATTAGATAAAAGGTGCCATTCACTGCTATATCTTCTTAAAGTGTATAGAGCACCACCGACTACTAAATAATTGCTTTTATGAAAACATACCCTTCAAACAGCTCAAAAGTATGTATATTCTACGGGCAATTCGCCAGCATATTACCTCGTGAGAAACCCTTTTACAAGAACTACAAACACTCTTTATAACCCATAGAAATAGTCAGACACTGAACTTTCTACTTCCATGAAAGCCAGCTCTGACAGCTGATACAATACTTCCCTTTAACACCCCATAAATAGATAACGTACAGGCAGTGCGTATCCGGTAAAAACTGATGAGAGAAACCACCCTCTACTGGCACGATTACGAAACATCTGGTGCAGACCCTCGCGGTGACCGTCCCGTCCAATTTGCCGGCATTCGCACAGACCTTGAGTTAAACCCCATTGGTGAACCACTCATGGTCTACTGCCGCCCCGGCATGGACTATCTTCCTCAACCGGGTGCCTGCATGGTGACCGGCATCACCCCACAGGAGGCTTTAAACAAGGGAAGTTGTGAAGTCGATTTCATTCAACAAGTTATGGATGAGTTAGCAGTGCCAGGCACCTGTGGTGTAGGCTACAACACACTACGTTTCGATGACGAAGTGACGCGCAACACACTCTACCGCAACCTCTATGACCCTTATGAACGTGAATGGAAATATGGCAATTCACGTTGGGATCTGATTGATCTTCTGCGCCTGACCCGGGCCCTTCGCCCGGAAGGGATTCAGTGGCCATTCTATGAAGATGGAAAACCCAGCATGAGACTGGAGCACCTCACTGCAATCAATGGAATTGACCACGGCATGGCACATGACGCACTGGCTGACGTTCACGCCACCATTGCCATGGCCCGCTTGGTAAAGGAGCAGCAACCCAAACTCTACCACTACATCTGGGATCATCGAGACAAAAAGAGCGCCTCTGCCCTGCTTAACCTGAAAAAAAAGACACCTCTGCTTCATGTCTCCTCAATGATCCCTTCTGAACGCAGCAATCTGGCTATTGTGATCCCCATCGCACGTCATCCTACCAATTCAAACGGGGTAATTGTCTACGATCTGTACCAGGACCCTACCCCATTGCTCTCACTCTCTGCACAAGAGATACAGTTGCGGCTCTTTACCCGCAATGAGGATCTACCCGAAGGAGTTGACAGAATTCCGTTAAAAACAGTCCACATCAACAAATGCCCCGTATTGGCACCACTCAATACACTCGATCATGATTCACAACAGCGCCTGAAAATCGATGTATCACTCCAGCTGCAGCATGCCGGGATACTGCAGAACAGTCCTCACTTCGCACAACAGGTCTCTCAAGCACACCTGCTCAACACCTTTCCTGAAGAGGTTGATCCAGACCGCATGATCTACAGTGGTTTTTTTGGTGATAGTGACAAACAACAGATGATGCGCATCCATACGCTCACTCCAGAACAGTTGGCGACCCAAACATTTACTTTCCAAGACCCTCGACTAGAACAGCTATTTTTCCGTTTTCGGGCCCGTAACTGGCCTGAATCGCTCAACGAGGAAGAGCAACAGCACTGGAGACGATTCTGTCAACATCGAATTCTTGATCAGGATAGTGGTAGCTCTATCCACTATGCACAATTCCAGTCAGAGATTGCGACCCTGCTGCAAGAGCACGTTAATAACCCTGAAAAGATTCAGGTGCTGCAAGCCCTGATTGAGTATGGGGAACAACTACTCAATCAAGTACAATGAATACGATCATAATAACGGGCACGATAGAGCAACCGCTTTGAAGCGGGGTCATCTCCATCCTCAAACGTACTGCGATCATGCAGTACATTATTCGAAATCAGCCCCCACCCTGACTGCAGGGTCGCGTGAAAAATATGTTCACAATCACTCTTTAGTAGTTGTTCCAACCACGCCACAGCTTCCTGAACCAGTGGGTCCTGATTCCATACAATATTACGCTTGCGCATCGTGTAACGCATATGGAGGTTACCCGCCGCAGTCACCATAAAGACCGGCCCAACCCGCTCTGGACGTAACTCCTCTCCATCAACTACATGGTTTGGAATCACCATCGCATCCTCACGCATCAATGCCCTTACATAATCTGTACTCTCTTCTCTCATCAGCAGATAGGCCATCTCATGGTCCATCAAGCCATTTTCACCCCCTTCCATCGCAGGGCGAACACAATGAAGCAGGTTAGAGTAATTCTGTAGATCAAGACGATTGTAGTAACCGTCCGTATGCCAATGAATTTCTTTATTCGTATAGGGGATATAGGGCGCATGAAGCTGATCATCCTGCACCGTTAATGCGGTTACTGCATCCTCTTCTGCACCCCTGTTATGGTTGATGTTATTACAGCCAAAACGCATACCCACTGCACGAGGAATATAGGTCCCCTCCTCTCCACCCAAGGCACTGACATAGATTGCCATATTGGAGCGACGACAACGCTCCAGCACGGCCTGATGTTCGCTGGCACTAATGGTTCTTGGATCATCGATCTCAACCAGTAGCTCGTTTAGGGATGCCGGTGCTTGTGACAGTTTACGATCACGCCAACGCAACCAGCTATCACTTTTGGCTAACTCAAATGGACTGTGATTACTCATGATTTTATATCATCCTGTTCTGTCAGAAAATTATTAGAACTCATTGGCCTCAACTTCAAGGTAAGCATACCCCACATGCCTTCCTATTTCCAGCTCATAGCCTACCCAATTTCTATAGTGTATCGTCTGCTCAACAACAATCGGTTTTACTTCGTCACTCTCAATCCCCTCATCAAAGGCGTACAGTGCAGCACCATAAACTGTATTCAGATAATCCGCAAATGTAGTAACAACCTCACTACCTCCAGTTGGGCCATGACCGGGCACCCATGTCTCGGCACCACTCTTCAATACCTGTTGCAGCGCATTAGCGTTTCCCAGGAAAGTACCATCCTGCATACCACCAAAACGGCCCGACATAGCATTATCTCCCAGAAAAACCATCTTCTCTTCCACCACCTCCACCATTAGATCTGTATGGGTGTGTGATTGCCCATAATGGTGCATACGAAAAGTATGGTTTCCAATTTTTATTTCATCACCATGATTGAGGGCACGGTTAGGAAGCTCTGCAACTGTTCCACGGGTAAAGCCCTCCGTCAATCGATCCATCATTGCAAGCCACTGACCGGCTTTTCCCTCTTCTGCCTCCTTGATCAGGTTGGGATGCCCATAGATTGGAGCATCAGGATAAGCTGCCCGTATTGCTTGATTGCCAAACCAATGGTCACCATGTACATGGGTGTTAAAGGTGGCTACTATAGGGGCAGAGGTCACTTGCTTGACCATCCGTAAAACCATCTCACCGACCTGAACACTAGAGCCTGGATCAACCAGTACCACCCCCGCTTCAGTAATAATCATCCCCGGATTATTTATAAAACCCTGATTTTCTGCTGTAGGATGACCCAGAGGACCATGCATCACCCAACCATTTGCGGTTACCTGCTCGAATGGAAAATTTTTCACCACATTTTTTGCCTCAGCAATCAGGGAAAACATCCCCAGTAGAAATATCGTTAGAAAAACTCTCATTACATCTCCTTATAATCGATTATTATTATGCCACCCACTTATTGAGTATATCTACCCAATATTATTCCATCCCAACCAGAAACCTTATATATTTCATGTGCACACTTTCAGAAGAGCGTTGTGAGGCCTGTCAGACAGGGGCACCCAAAGTCAGCGATCAAGAGATGGCAATTTTAGTTCGTTCTGTTCCAGAGTGGAACTTTGAAACCCGAGACAATATCTTGCAGCTTGAACGAAGTTACTCTTTTCCAAACTTTGTCGATGCTCTCACTTTCACCCGGAAGATTGGTGAGCTTGCCGAGCAGGAGGGGCACCACCCTGCAATCTTAACGGAGTGGGGAAAGAGCACCGTAACCTGGTGGAGCCACAAGATTGGTGGATTGCACCGTAACGACTTCATTATGGCAGCCAAAACTGACCAGATCTTCAATCAGTAAGGTCACAGATGACCAAGATTAAAATTACCCCCGAAAACAAGTGTAGTTTCTGCAAGGGGACCAAGTGTTGCAGCTATTTTACCCAGCAGATTGATACTCCCCGCAGTAAAGAGGATTTTCAGACCCTACTCTGGCAAATTGCGCACCACAACGTGGATATCTATCAAGATGAAGATGGCTGGTTTCTCCTGATCAATAACCCCTGTCAGTTTCTGGAAAAGAGTGGTGCATGCGGAATCTACAAGGATCGCCCTACCATCTGTCGTGAATATGAGAATGACTGGTGTGAATATGATGAACCGGCTGAGAAGCACTTCAAGCGCCACTTCACCAGCTATCAAGAACTCTTAAAATATTGCAGGAAACGCTTTAAACGGTGGCCATAAGCACCGCCCCCCATAGGCACCACCAAGAACCGATAAACGGCTGTCGACGGCCACAAGGACCATAAAACAATGAATGAAAGCAGCGACGAAAATCTGCCCTATATTATCGATGTAAATGAAAGTAATTTTGAAGAGGCCGTACTACAAGCCTCCTTTAAAGTTCCGGTGATGGTCGATTTCTGGGCTCCCTGGTGCAACCCATGCAAGATGTTAATGCCGATTGTCACCAAGCTGGCCGAGGAGTTTGAGGGAAAGTTCATTCTTGCCAAGGTCAATGTTGATGAAAATCAACCACTGGCAACCCAATTCAATGCACGTAGTGTTCCTGCGGTTAAAATCTTCCGCAATGGGGCTGTTGTTGATGAATTTATGGGTGCTCAACCTGAAAGTAATGTACGCAAAGTTCTCGATAACCATATAGAGCGTGCCTCAGATCAGGCACGACTTGAGGCCAGCAAACTAATTCAACAGGGGGACCTGGATGATGCCATCGAGTTACTCCGGAAAGCCAACAGGGACGACCCTGATAATCCCAGGGTACGTAGTGATCTGATTGCCACTCTATTTCTACTCGAGGATTATGACCAGGTAGAGGAAGCCATTAAGGCACTGCCAGCCATAGAGCAAGAGGCCGATGAAATAAAGGGGCTGAAAAATCGGCTGCTATTCGCCAAAATAACCGTGAAAGCAGCAGATATGGATACACTGAAAAGTACCATCGCACAAAATCCCGACAACAGTGAGGCACGTTACCAATATGCGGCCCGACTTGTGATGGAAGGCGGGACTGAAGAAGGACTCAGTGAACTATTGATTCTCTTAATGCGGGATCGTAACTATGGTGATGATGCTGCACGAAAGGCGATGCTTGCAATTCTCGATTCCATGGGGGATCACACTACAGCTAATCAGTGGCGACGTAAGATAGCCAACACCATACTCTGAAAAAGGCTAAAATCTCTCAGGCAATCTGACAATCACTCCTCCACCACCTTCTGGAGGTGTTGCATTAACGTCCGTCTCAGCTCAATACGGTCAATCGGCTTCCCAAGAAAACCAGAACAGCCCGCAGCCTCAAATTCTTGATAGTGCTGGGGCATCATATTTGCCGTCAAGGCATAGATTGGCTGCTCATAACCTGACTCTCGCAACCGCCTTGTAGCCTCAATACCATTCATCACCGGCATCTGCATATCCATCAGCACCAGATCAAAGTGACCCGCTGACGCGAGCTCTATCGCCTCTTGACCATTATTGGCCATTACCGCCTCTGCTCCATAACGATTGAGGATACGTCGTAATAGAATTTGTAGTTCAGGAGCATCCTCTGCAACCAGCACGCGCCCACTGAAGAGATCACTACTCGCTGCAGTAAATTGTTCTGCATCCTGCCGGACAGACTCTTTGACTGCACTCAATTTGAGAGGCAGGTACAACTCAAACCTGGAGCCTTTGCCAACTTTACTCTCCACTTGCAGGAACCCACCCATTTGACGCACCAGAGAGTGTGAAATATAGAGCCCTAACCCGGCCCCCCTGAAACGGCGCGTTGTCGCAAAATCACCCTGTTCATAGGGTTGAAACAGCCGCTTCAGTGACTCTGGAGGTATACCGATACCCTGGTCCTCAACCGTAAACTGAAGCTGTTCACTATTTTTATCGACATTGATGGAAAAAGTCACCACCCCTTGATCGCTATATTTGATTGCATTGCCCAACAGATTGGTTAACACTTGATTGATTCGTCTTACATCTCCATTCAGTGCCTCCGTAAAATCAGCACTCTGAAACTCGACAACAAACTCCAACCCTGCCTGACTCGCCTGTAGGCTAAACATTTGCTGTAAATTTTCAACCAGCCGAGTCAAATAATAAGGCTGATCAAAAACCTCAAATTTACCTGATTCAATTTTAGAAATATCCAGAATATCGTTAATAATGGAGAGCAGTCCGCGGCTGGCAAGATCAATCGAGTGGAGCATTCTCTGCTGTGACTCTTGCAGTGAAGTTGCAGAGAGCAACTCACAATTTCCGATCACAGAGGCCAATGGTGTTCTCAACTCATGGCTCATTGCTGCCAGAAACTCATCCTTGGTGCGGTTACTTTCCCGCGCGCGTTCCACACCAATCAGCTCATTCAGGTCATGTAGTACCAGCACGGCCCCTTTAAATTGCTGCTCTCCATGTACCGCCTGAAATAGTGGTGCCCCTGAAACATAGACCGCAACACTCTGACCAGCAGCCCCCCTCAAGTGACGCTCTTTATGGCGTTCCACAAAGAGTTCACCAAACTCCGTCACCTGGAACTGCTCCCACTGATTCAGGTCAAATGGATTATGCAGCAAAACCAAAACGATCTGTCTCCCTTCTGCATGCAACGGTAGCAGACCCACCTCCACCTCAAGCACTACTCCCTCGGCATTGAGTAGAGGAAACACCCCTTCCCCCATCATCCTTGACTCCGTACTCTGGAAAAATTGCTCTACATGAGTATGATGATGCTCTTTATGTTCTCCGGGTATGAGCTGTGTCAGCCCCTGGCCCACCAACTCACCAGTCTTCCAACCGGTAAACTTCTCCATTGCATAATTTGAGCGTATCACAACGCCATGCTCATCAACCAAGAGCGTTGCAATAGAAGATTCATCACACATCTGATAAAGGTATTGCACCCTTTTATCCAATATTTTCTGCAGTTTCTTATCTGCATTTTTCAGGATCTGCTCTCCAGTAGTTGGAAGCAGACCTGCATCCTCTCCTACAAACAGGGTCTGAACTGAACGCCCAATCAAACGTTCATGATGGAGTCCGGTCCACTGCTCTAATTGACTATTGACTCGAACAATACGGTTGGATGAATCAACCACAATCAACCCTTCCTGAATTGAGGCCAGAATAGAGGCATTCTCATTGCTCTGCTGCCGCAATTCAGCCGTACGCTCCTCCACCTTATTTTCCAGCCGCTGCTCGCTCTTCTTTTGCGCGGCAACCATCTCTTTGAGAGAGGCTGCCAACAGATTGAGCTCCTGGACCTTGCCATAGGGGTAGACATCAATGTGGTGGTTCTTGGTGGCCTCTGTCAAATGCTCAATCGGTTGCACCAGAGCGTGCGCATATCGATAGATTACAACAACCAAAATCAATAGCAGCAAAGGAAGAGAGAGCAGAATATTTTCCCGCATCGTCTCCACGGGTCGAATGGCCTCCTCCTGATAACGCAGTACAACCATGCCCCATTCCAGCTCTGGTATCCAGTCCCACACCGCATAGACCGGGTCACAGCCACCGCTCAACATCCATCCTGACCCGACCTGCTTTTGTAACGCATGGGTCATTGAGAATCTTTCTGGCTCATTCAACATCAGTTCAGCGCATGCTTCATCTTGTTCATGCAATAAATCAACTCGATAGTGGTTGATAAAGTTAATCCCTTGCCGGTCCATCCTCTGTTGGGCAACGACAACATCTCCGGTCTCCCCGAGTCCACTATGACTCTCCAGGAGTGAACTTAACTGATCCAGTGAAAACGGCCTCACCAACACACCGGACAGCCTTTTCCCGCCATCGCTCTGTTCAGTAAAAAGGGGTTCACCCATCAATACTGTTGCACGCTGCATCTGTTCGACCCAACCAAAATTGGAGACTACCAGTTTATGCTCTGACTTCACTTTTTTCAGCAGATCAGAGATCACGGTCTCTCCATAAAATCCATTCTCGCTGAGATCAACGCCCAGTTCACTCTGCATGGGCTGTAGTGAAAAGACCAATGCTCCCTGTGGACTCACAATAAAGAGTTCATCCACCTCCTGCATTCTCAATAAAGGTTGATATTCTGAGCGAAAAAAACCACTTAGACGCTGGTATCGTTCTGAGTCAACGCCGTCTTCCTGGTATGCACGAACCAATTGAACTGCATTGATACGTATTGTTGTGGTTTGTGAAAGTTGCTTAGTCCACCGTTTCTGCTGGTCAAAAAGCTCGAGAATCTGCTCTTTGCGCAATTCTGCATGATAGCGTAAAGACTTTTCTAGTGACTCCTCCAACATACGGTCAGAGAAAATGTAGATAACCCCACCGATCAAGAGTGTTGTAATGAGCAGAACAACAAGACTTGCCCTTAAGTAGTGCTCAAAGATTGAACGTGTTGCTACCACTGCCCCAAACCTCCATCCATCCGCTCATCACACTCCAACAGTGTGTGATCCCATTGATTCAATTGATTCAATTGAACTCACGGTACACCGACTACCCACTAAACTCAACCAGAAACCTGAACAATCTCCATATTCACCAGCCAGTAGAGAAAGAGGCTTGAGATAAAAGTCGGGCTGACTTATCGCACCGAATAGCGTGGAATTTTTGAAAAAGAGGGTAACGTATCCAGCTTGGGTAATGAGAGGCCACTCATCCCCCCCACCTCGGTCAACTTATGGATAATTCCCCACTGCACTGGAGGAAAGTGGTTTCCAAAACGCAGCGCCGCCTTTCTCAATAGTTTTGCGGGCAATGTCTCATTGGTAAAGAGGCGGACAATCGCATTGGTGCCGTGAAAAATAGGACGACTTGCAAGCTGCTGCCTATGATCATAGTGTTGCAACACCGGCTCAGCATAAAATGGCTCACCATTGGCAATCGCCTGCTTCATACGTTTCGCTAAACTAGCCTGTCCACGTAACCCCAGATTATAACCATGTGCCGTCACAGGATGCATGCCTACTGCTGCATCTCCCAGTAGCACAAAGCGTGTTGAATGAAGGCGATTGGCATGTACTGCAACCAGTGGATAGGCATACCGTTGCCCCACCAGCTCCATCTCACCAAACTGCCCACCCAAACCTTCAGCGATGGTTGCATTAAACAGCGCTGGTTCCATATTGAGATAACGATCTGCCTGGCTTGTCGGAACCGTAATGACAACAGATGCCCGATCACCATTCAGCGGTAACAGTGCCAGGGTTCTCCCATAACGAAAACACTCCCAGGCTGTCTGTTGGTGTGGACGCTGATGGTTGGCACGAAACACGATTGCGGTCCGCCCAAAGTCGAACATCTCTGCTGAGATTCCCATCATTCTACGGGTTGAGGAGAAACGGTTATCGGCAGAGACCACCATCTCAGCCTCAATCTGTTCCCCGCTGGCCAGTGTCACCAAGGCACCTTGATCATCCGTACTCAGACCTGTGACCTCACACTCCGCCTGAACCTCTACGTTATTGGCTTCAACCACCTGATCATAGATCGCCTGACGAATGGTATGGTTGGAGATCAGATATCCTAACTCGTTCACAGCCCGCCCGTGAGTGTCAAACGCCAAGGTATAATCCGATGCCCCATCGACCACTTTTGCCGCTTCAAGTGGCGCAATCTCACTACTATCAATACGCTCCCAAAGCCCTAACTCCTGCATCACTTTTTTAGAGTGGTGGGTAATGGCAAAATCACGCCCATCATACTGAGGAGACCGAATATCCTTTAACGACTGACGCTCCAGAATGAGCACATTGAGTTTGGTGTCCGCCAATGAGCAACCAAAGCTGAGGCCTGCCGCGCCCCCTCCAATGACAACCACATCAACTCGTTTCATATCGACCTCACCCGTTGTACCTGAGACAGCTCTGGTTGGCGACTCTTAACATGCCGACGTCTCAGCTCCTCTTCAATAGCATTGAGCACTTTCCACTTCTTGCCACACCACAGCGGTGTCAAAAGAATACTTTCAGAGGCCGTAGCCGTCAGCCGATGGTAGACCATCTCTTCAGGGGCCTGTTCAATCCAATTAACTACCGTCTCAACATACATCTCCTGGCTCATTGGCTCAAATTCTCCCTGACGCCACTGATTCGCCAACATCGTCCCTTTGACAACATGTAGCGGATGAAACTTAAAGCCATCGGTACCTAACTCCAACACCCGCTCCATAGTCTCCCGGTAATGGTATTCATCCTCTCCGGGCAGTCCTGCAATCAGGTGAGTACAGAGCTGTAACCCTCTCAACTGCGACGCTCGTACTGCCTGACGGTATTCCGAAAAGTAGTGGAGCCGGTTGACCCGATCCAGTGTCGTATCAAATGCCGACTGTAACCCCAACTCCAGCCACACCTCATGCCCCTCTTCACGATAACCGGCCAGTAGATCGAGGACAGGATCCGGTACACAGTCGGGTCGGGTACCCACAGAGATCCCTAACACATCAGGTTCAGCTAACGCTTCCCGGTACATTTGATCTAATGCTTGAGGATCTGCATAGGTATTGGTATAGGCTTGGAAATAGGCGATATAACGTTTAGCACCGGTACGTTTTTGAATTACCTGACGGCCCGATTCAACCTGTTCCGCTACGCCACGTGATTTTCGTCCGTGAGGGCTGAAAGAGACGTTATTACAGAATGTGCAACCTCCTCTTCCTTTTGTTCCATCGATATTGGGGCAAGTAAACCCTGCATCAATCGCAACTTTGTGAACCCGCGTTCCAAAGCGCACCTTCATGGTACTCCCGAAGGTGCGAATATAGTCTGTCAGTGCCATAACGGCCCATCATACCTGATATAGGTCATAAGAGGGGTCCCTCCCTGAAGAGAGGAGAGTACTCGTATACCATTCACCGTCGCCTGTTTTCTGTATACAACGAACACTCAATAACCCTGCCGATCACACGATAACCAAAAGTAGCCGCTATGATTTAAAACTCTTCCCACTCTGAATCACTTGATGACTTTGCCGATACCAGGCTTGGTTTTGCCTCAGCTGCTGGTTTTCGAATTGTCGCTGGTGCTGCTGTAGTACTGCTCGCAACCGGTACCGATTCAGGGCTATCATTGAAAGCTGCTGACTCGATTTTATTGAGCAGATCAACCACCTGTTTAGAGAGTGGCTCAATCTCATTGAAACGCTGCTCTGCCTCCTGTTCGTTGCCTGATTTTTTCAGAGTCACAATCTCACTAATGGTTGTATGCATCTTCTCATGCACTTGATCCATCTCTTTCATTTCGGAAAGATAGGCAAATTTCTCACGTCCTTCCCAGTCAAGCCACTGCCCTAACATGCACTCGTGGTGTGAGACTGCTGACTTCTGGTCCATCTCAATTACACCATCCAGGAACCCTCTGATTTTCCCTCTCCAGGCCAGATGTGCAGAACGAGCCTTCATAAAGGTATCCGCGTACTCACCCTGAGCTGTGCCTATTTTGGCCATAGAGGAGAGTGCTGATGGGCTCAATTTAAAGATTGAAACCACTTTACTCAACTCATCTGCCTGATGACTTAATTGAGAGCTGGAGGCAGCACTCTCTTCAACCAGTGCCGCATTCTCTTGTGTTGCACTATCCAGTTGCGTTACAGCCAGATTTACCTGATCAATCCCTTGTGTCTGCTCTTTGGTGGAGGCTGCAATTTCACCTGAGATATCATTCATCTTCTTCACAGACTCTTCAATTGCTTCAAGCGCCTCGCCACTTCGACCCACCAATTCAGCACCTTGCTCAATTCTGCTGGTCGTATCCTCAATCAACCCTTTAATATCCTTTGCTGCATCCGCAGAGCGTTGAGCCAAGGTTCTTACTTCTCCGGCAACCACCGCAAACCCCCGCCCATGTTCACCCGCACGAGCCGCCTCAACAGCGGCATTCAATGCCAAAAGGTTGGTCTGGAATGCGATACCATCAATCAAGCTGATAATCTCAGCAATTTTGTTGCTGGATTCATTGATACCTTCCATTGCCTTCACGGTATCTGCAACCACAATCCCCCCCTCTTTTGCCCGTCGTACTGATTCTGCAGCCAGCTGATTTGCCTGTGCTGCATTATCAGCATTCATGTTTACGGTGCTCGCCATCTGTTCCATGCTGGCAGCAGTCTCTTCCAGGCTGGCTGCCTGCTCAGAGGTCCGGCTGGAGAGGTCCATGCTGCCTTTTGAAATCTCATCAGAACCACTGCGTACCAGTTCTGCAACAGAGCGCACCTTGGCTACAATCTGTTCAAAGTTAGTCTCGGTTGCATTGATAGAGTCTTTCAACACCCCTAATGCCCCCTGATAACTCCCCTCAATTTGGCGTGTCAGATCCCCTTCGCCCATTCGATTCGCCACCTGAACCGTCTCTTTTAATGCCCCCCCTAGGGCTTCCAGTGACTGGTTGAGGTTTTGCTTGAGTGTATCCAGGTCGCCATAGGCTGTTTCTGTAACTCGGGCATCAAATTTTCCGATCGACACCGCACTCATCACCTGATTCACATCATTGATGATCCGCTCCATGCTCTCCATTGCATTGATTAGGGATAGCTGGAACTCCTCTTCCATCTCGACCCCATCCAGACGATAGTCAAAACGTCCGTTTGAGATCGCATCCATCACCTCTTTGAGACCACCCATTGTCTTTTGCACACTATCGGCTGACCCATTCACCCCCTCTTTCAGAGTCAACAGATCTCCTTTAAGGTCTGCGGTCACACGATCTGTATAGACACCTTGTGCAACACCTGCCACCACCTTATTGGTCTCACTAATAGAAACCTGAAGCTTCTCCAGTAGCGTATTAAAAGATGTAGCAATATCCCCAATTCCATCCTGAGTTAAGACTTCGGTCCGTCTGGAAAGGGTTCCTTCATTCACCACTTCTTGTATCGCTTCACGAATACGGATAACCGATAAACGGACGGTAGTACTCACTTGATAGGCAATAAAGACTGTCACACTAAACAGGACAACAATCAGAAACAGATAGATTCGGGTCACAAGAGCTGTGTGATCAAGCATCGTTTTACTCTCATTCAGGATATCCTGCCCCAAATAATCATCAACCTTTTTTAGTTGGTTTATTTTAAAAGTCATTGTTTTAAACCAATGCTCTGCCTCGATCCCAAAACCACCACTCTGAGCCTTTTCAAAAGCAACTTTTCGCATCTGTTCCACTGTTTCAACCGATTCATGACGCATCGTTTTTTGATAAAACTGCTGACTCTTCTCTGAAGCCAGCGTTTTGAATACATGAAGAAAATTCTTTTGTGCTGTCACCAGCTCAATAAATTTCTTATACATTCCCGGTGCAAACTGATTACTGCTAAAGGTTGCACTGAGAACCGCTCGTTCGATACCCACACGCTCTTTACTCTGCAGGTAATTCACATAGGCAGAAATTGTAGCCACCAATTTCGCATCGCTGATTCCATGAGGCATCTGTTCTACCACAGCCAACAGTTTGGTATTCATCTGGGTATACCAACTCACTACTTGAGGTAAGGGCAGAGCTAGACGGCTCACCTGTTGGCGAATTGAACTGATCTGTTGAAGTTCACTCAATAGTGCATTGAGCCGCTGCTCAATAATGGTCCCGTGTTGAGAGATATCAATGGTTGAGAGCAGCTCGTTCAGAGCTTTACTTCTCTGGTCCGTTAGGTCACGCTGTTTCGGCAAAATATCTGCAAATTTCTGCCCTTTGCTACCAATGAACCCGGCACTGGAGCCTCGCTCTTTCTGTGTCTCATGAATCAGTGCGCTAAGATGAGACGCAAGCTGGCTCATTTCTACTAACTTCTCCATCTCCTCGTGTTTGTAATCCTGATCCAGCAGGCTATCTATCGAGAAATAGAGCATTGCAACCAGAGGGATTGCAATCATTAAATATAGTTTTGTTTTGAGTCGAAAAGAAGAGAGAAACCTCATCACCAAATTCCTTTAAGCTTGATTAAACACACATTTAAAATATGGATATATATTATGAACCATTCAAAATCAGGGTCAGTCGGTGAGTATACTGTTGATTTTCAATCTGTGCTACCAATCGTCTTTCGTACACACAAAATCACCCCGCATGTAACTTATTGAAGACAAAAAACCTGTCCTCACACAGAGGTGAGAACAGGTAGAGCCCCCCAGCAGAGGAGGAGGTTGTGGGAAGCTCGCTATAGTGATTCATGCCTCCTACAGTTATTCCCACTATTCCATCTATTTTTTTCAAAACGGTAGCGGGTCTAATCCATTTGATAGGGTAGCCAAAGTTGTGCAGCTGCACCCTCACCCTTACCTTGACTATCCAAGGTCAATTTCCCACCGACAGAGGCCACAAAATTCCCGGCCACATGGAGACCAAAACCTTGATTATTGAACTTTGTAGTGAACCCATAACGCATCAGCTTATGTTGAATATCCGGATCAATCCCATCCCCATTATCCTCGATCACCAGCTTCACACCGCCATCCTCTTGTACTGCCCGGATGATAATCACTCCACCCCCTTTCTGTAGTTGCTTCTGGTAAATTGCCTCACCAATCGCCTCCATACTATTGGTAATCAAAATCATTAGTACCTGCAATAGCTGGTTTCTGGGTAGCCGCACCTCAGGGACCACCTCATCAACTTGCCGCTGAAGGTCGATGGCTCTTCTGCGCATATCAGTCTCTAGCAATATAAACAGATCATCCAGCAACTGCACAATTGAAAAACGGACCAGACTCCCCTTTAATTTAGGCCCTAAATATTGAGGTCTTACCGCCGTGGCAATCTGCTCCATCCCTCGCCATACACTCTCTTTATTGCGCTCAAATTGCTGAAACAGATCTTCTAAAGCATCTGGCAGGCGCAGAGATAACATATTGACAGATGTCTTTACTTTCTCCAGGTCACCCTCCACCATCGCCAAACTCATCTGTTGCTGAATACGTACAAAAACCTCCTTGAGCTTGTGCATCTCATCAATCCCCTGCATCATCTCAGCAAAAGAGGATTGGGTTGACTGAATGGTATTCCCCACATGGTGAAGGATACTGGAAGACATCTCGGCAACTCCTGCCTGAAAAGCCGCAAACTGCTCACGCGCCTCTATACGTACACGACTGCTTAAATCACTCAATATCAGCACATGCCGCTGCTGTTTGTGGTGCTTACTTCCCCAGTAACGAAAGGCATAATGGAGCAACAGATGGCTACCATCTGCTTTCTCAATGGTAATTTCCCCTCTGGCAGGGTTTGGTTCATATTTAAGCAGACGCTGAATGGTCGGCAGTGGACTTTTGATAATCCTCTCTGCATCCATTCCAAATAGCTGTGTAGCGGCTCCATTTACATAGAGCAACTGCCCCTCATGGTCTGACACCAGTATGGATTCATCCACAGTCTCTAGAACGGATTCGAGAGTACCTTCAAGACGTTGCCTCATCTCCTGCTCTTTCAACTGACCGCACAACTGTTGATCAAAATAGTGCGTTAGCTGCAGCACCTCCTGATCCAGAAATGGAGCCCCCAACAGCAATTCCTCTTTTTGCAGCTGGATCAGTGGTTGAGCATGCCGTTCACGTTCGGCCACAAACACACAGTGAACCCCTGTTGCACAATCCCGAACAACCTCCAACAACTGCTCTCCAGCCGCTCCAGAACAGATCGCCTCCGTGATAAAGGCAACGATAAAAGGCTCCCGCTGATCTGGTTGAATAAGGGTCACCGCTTTAGCAGCGGTGGAGACGCAAATCAAATCAAAGTAGCCCTCTGAAATAGTCTCGCTCTGTTTAAAGATTTTTCGAAAATGGTCATGCCGGGTTAAATCTCCATCAACGATCAGAACCTTTCTGCCAGAATGTTTGTTTGCTGCACGACCAATCAAGGCATCCACAGAGGAGACCATCGTTATAGGGTCTAGATTAGTCAACAGATTGTTCGAAGTTAGAGCAAGCTTTGCATTGGGCCATAATCAATGAAGCAGCTCTCTCGCCTGCTGCCATTCATGCGCCATAAATGTTGAAAGCTGTATCAGTTCATCCTGCATATAGGGCTTCTGATGAAACACAAAGTGGCTCCCCACCTCTTCACGCATCTTCTGCAAAGTATGATCACGGTAGGCTGAAATAATGATTATTCGGATTTCAGGATCAACCTTACGGATTTCCCGAGCTGTTTTCAGACCATCCCAACCATTCGGCATACGCATATCCAGAAACAACAGGGTATAGGGCAGATTTTGCTTCACGGCCTCTTTGACCCGCTTCAGCCCGACCTCACCACTGGTAACGGTATCAATGGTAAATTTCTGACTCTCTACTGAGCTGGAGGTAGCCTGTAGAAGCTCTAACAGTGAACTGATTCCACTCTGCTGTGTTGATTCAAAAGTCTGTTGGTAGCCTCGCAAAATCTCCGGATCATCATCGACAGCAAGAATGCGAATCGTCTCCAACAATGGAACTATGCCATTTTTTACCTCTCTGGAGAGCTGCTGCGGCCTAAGCGGATAACCCAAATAACGAAAGACACGATCCACCTTGTCGAAACCACCATGAAAACGGCTATTTTCCATCATTGACAGCTCTTGACGACTGTTACCAGTGGCATCCGCCAATTGCTGTTGTGTCATTCCTGCCTGTTTACGCAAAACTTTCAGAAGATCCCAGAAATTATCCATTGCAGCAGTCATCCTTATCAGAGGCAGATTCAAAGACTCGTTCTATAAACGTTCCATATCCTTAGAGTACCTCTAAAATATACTTAGTCAATATTCTTAGAGTATCTCTAAAGTATCGTTGAGTCCATTCCCTTGATATATAGAAAAACTGAGATACATAGTAGCAGCCTCCCCCTTACAACAACAAGCCATATTCACTCACCTCGATGGGGTGATGACGAATCCTCTTTAACCGCTCTGGCGACTGTGTACGCCTTCCCCTGTTTCAACTTCTTGTAATTACCAAAAACATCTTTAAAGTTTCGTTTGATAAACTCTCTCAGCCCATTAATAGTGACAACCACAATTTGTGAACCAGGTTTCATCCTCTGATAACTATCACACAACAGTATGGTCAACAACTCACGACCCACCTTGGCAGGGATATTGGAAACCACCGTATCAAAATAGAGATCATCCGCTACCCCACTCAATCCGTTTGAAAGATAGGCACGACAGTTGGGCAGGTTGTTACTGAGCGCATTGCGGTTGGCATACTCAACGGCAAGATAATCTTTATCCACCATGTGAATCTCCCCCTGAGGTATCTCTTTACCCATAGCTACACCGAGTGGTCCATAGCCACAACCAATATCCAAAACTGTCTCACTATCTTCAACATCGAGATACTCCAATAGTAGATGGGTCCCCTCATCAATGGCTCGTGGACTGAACAGCCCCCAGGTTGTACGAAAATTGAGTGTATGCCCCAGTAGCTGCTCTTGAAAAATGATATCTTTTTTCAGCTGTTCTACTGAACCACATCCCTGAACGGGCAGAGTCGAGTGCTTTTTTTTCATTCTGCCATTTTCTCACCTTGGATGGCTGTCGTCTCGCTTTTATCTTACAACAGCCCGTATAATTCACAACATATTATGGGCACCTCTACAAAGTAACAATAGCCCCTATCTTATTTACTACTTAGTCAAGGAACCCACGTCATGGATTTAAGCTCTCTTACAGCAGTCTCACCAGTAGATGGTCGTTATGGTCGTGCGACTACCGATCTCCGTCTGATCTTTAGTGAATTTGGTCTGATCCGACATCGTGTACTGGTGGAGGTGCGCTGGTTGCAGATGTTGGCAAATCATGACGGAATTCCCGAAGTCCCTCCCTTCTCTGAACATGCACTCAACCTGCTCAACCACCTGGTAGAAAAGTTCAATGAAGATGATGCTCAGCGCATCAAGACCATTGAACGCACTACCAACCATGATGTCAAGGCAGTGGAGTACTTCATCAAAGAGAAGATTACCGGAAACAGTGAACTAGAGGCGGTTAGCGAATTCATCCATTTCGCCTGCACCTCAGAGGATATCAATAACCTCTCTCACGCCCTGATGCTGAATGAGTCTCGTACCCAGATTATCCTTCCAAAAATGGATGAGATCATTGATTTACTCACTACACTCTCACATCAACTGGCAGACACCCCCATGCTCTGCCGCACACATGGTCAGCCTGCCAGCCCATCCACGATGGGAAAAGAGTTTGCCAACGTAGTCTATCGTTTGCGTCGCCAGCGTGAACAGATCGTCAAGATTGAATTTCTTGGTAAAATCAACGGTGCCGTAGGTAACTACAATGCCCATCTCTCCGCCTATCCGGAGCTGAACTGGGAAGAGGTTGCACAAAATTTTATTGAGTCACTCGGAATCAGCTGGAACCCTTACACCATACAGATTGAACCTCATGACTATATCGCAGAGTTCTTCCATGTCATCAGCCGCTTCAACAGTATCCTGCTGGACTATGACCGTGACGTTTGGTGGTACATCTCTATGGGTTACTTCAAACAGAAAACTGTCAAGGGTGAGGTTGGCTCCTCTACCATGCCGCACAAGGTCAACCCCATTGACTTTGAAAACTCCGAAGGCAACCTGGGCATTGCCAATGCAATCATGGGCCACCTTGCCGAGAAGCTGGTCATTTCCCGTGGACAACGTGACCTCACTGACTCTACCGTACTGCGTAATTTGGGTGTTGGTATCGCCCATAGCCTGATCGCCTACAACTCTACCCTGAGAGGTATTCGCAAACTGGAAATCAACAGAGGTCGCCTGTTGCAAGACCTCGACAATACCTGGGAGGTGCTGGCTGAACCAATCCAGACCGTGATGCGCCGCTATGGCGTTGATAGCCCCTACGAAAAACTGAAGGCCCTGACTCGTGGACAAGGCATCACTAAAGCCGCCCTGCTGGAGTTTGTGGACAATCTCGACATTCCTGAAGAGGCCAAGGCGGGACTACGTGAACTGACACCAGAAAACTATATCGGTAACGCCGTTGATCAGGCCAAAAGGATTTGATGATGAATGATTCCCGTATTGTGGTAGCCCTCGACTTTCCATCCGCTCATGAGGCATTGGCACTGGCTGAACAACTCGATCCTAACGGGTGCCGTGTCAAGGTAGGTAAAGAGCTCTTCACCCGTTCTGGGCCAGAGACAGTACGTCGATTGGTTGATCAGGGTTTTGATGTCTTCCTCGACCTGAAATACTACGATATACCCAACACAGTAGCCCGTGCCTGTTCCGCAGCAGCCGACCTCGGGGTTTGGATGGTCAATGTACACGGCTCTGGTGGTCGCAAAATGATGGAGGCCGCCCGTAGCGCCCTCAGTGGTGACCATACACCCCTGCTGATTGCGGTTACTGTACTGACCAGCATGGACCAGAGTGATTTGGTTGAGCTGGGAGTCGATACCTCTCCGGCAGATCAGGTACTGCGACTGGCGAAACTCGCTGACTCTTCCGGTATGGATGGGGTCGTCTGCTCCCCACAAGAGATCTCCTTACTGAGAGAAGAGATCCCCAGTAGCTTCAAGTTAGTCACTCCGGGCATTCGTCCTGCCGGCAGTGCTACAGGAGATCAGAAGCGCATTATGACCCCGGCTCAGGCGGTCGGACTGGGCAGTGACTGGCTGGTGATTGGACGCCCGATTACCGGGGCAGAAGATCCGTTGGCAGCACTGAATGCGATCAATGCTGAATTAACCTTGGTTTGATGGCGTACTAAGAGACAAAGACGTTAATAACGCTGTTACTCTATTCTCCAGAGACCCCGACAATCGGTTTGATGGTATTCCAGCGGTTACAGCCGGGACATTGCCAGTGAAGATGGTGCGCCTGAAATCCACACTGCCCACATTGATACTCCGGCTTCTCCTCCTGCAGCTGAAGTGTCAATGCCTGCAACCCCAACAGCCCATCGCGTGCATCGGGTGCTTCAGCATGAGTCAGATTCAGTTTAATCAACTGCTCCAACCCGCGTACTGAAGGGCGTTGTTTCAACTGCTGAACCAGGTACTGTTCCGCTTTGCGCCCACCATGCATCAACTGGACCTGATCAACCGTAGCCAATAGAACTGTTGTACTGGGATGAGCTTCCAACAGTGCACTCAGATAACTCAATACCTCATCTGGCTTTCCCTCTTCTCGATAGAGAGACAGCAACGGCTTAATCACATTGGGAATGTAGCTAGCACTCTGTCGTTCAATGCTCTTGTAGCTCTCAATTGCGAGCTGCTTACGACCCGTGGTTGCATAAATTTCAGCCCGAATAATGGTGGCACGGACAGAGTTGGGATCTTCTCTCAATGCCTGATCCACCAGATGAGAGGCCTCTTTTAAATCACTCGAAAAGCGGGCAATTTCTGCTTTTTCACAGAGAAATTGTGCAATGGTTGCGCGACTATTCGCCTCATTTACTGGACTTTGTTGTCCACTACGCAGTTGGCGACGCAGTGTCTCAATGGCACGATCCCACTCCTTCTCCTGCTGATAAATAATCACCAGATAACTGTAGGCATCCTGCTGATGGAGTTCCAGCTCAAGCAAGTCCAGGAAAGGGCGCTCTGCGCGGTCCAACAGCCCCGCTTTCATATAGTCTCTCCCCAACTCCAACAGCGCTAAAGCCCTCTGTTCACCCGTGAGCATCTCACTCTTGACCAGATTACTGTGAAGTTGAATTGCCTGAGAGGTATCCCCCTGTCGTCGAAACAACGTACCCAGCGCAAGGTGCGTCTCCACCATTTCCGGCTCCTCTTCCAACAGTCTCGAGAAGAGATCAATGGCACGCTCTTGCTCCTGATTTACAAGAAAGTTGAGTCCCTGAAAATAGCTGGAAGAGAGATGGTTGGTTCGTTCATGAACACTCTCCTCTCCTCTTTTGGCCAGCCACCACCCGGAAGCAGCCGCTACAGGCAGTAACAGAAACCCCAAATAGGGGAATAGTGTGTTCATTCAGGTATGGATTTGAGCGCCTTACGCAGACGAATCCGTAATGAGAGCAACAAGGGAAGTGCTGACAGGATGCCTAACACCACACCACAAGCAAGCATTGCCACCAACAGTAGCGACAGGGGAAATTCACCTTGTCCCAAATAGTAGTCAAAGGGAACGGGTGATGCATTGAGCACAGAGAACAGTGTCCCCAGAGCAATCACAATCAGAAACAGAACCAGAGTGATTAAGCGCACAGATAAATTTCCTTAATAAATCGACTCATCCAGTGCTACCGATGTTCAAATAGAGCAGGCTTTGAAAAGTGTTACACAACTCAAACCCCATCTACAGCCAGACCATCAACAGCCACTAAGCGTCTTTCTTCAGCCAGGCCTCATTAACACGCTCGCGTAACTCCTTGCCCGGTTTAAAATGCGGTACATATTTCTCTTGCAGAGCCACCGACTCTCCCGTTTTAGGGTTTCGTCCCATACGTGCGGGACGGTGGTGTAGAGAAAAGCTACCAAATCCACGAATTTCAATCCGCTGCCCTTCACCTAATGCCTCAGTCATCGACTCGATAATAGTCTTTACAGCCACCTCCACATCGGTATAAGCCAAGTGTGGTAGTTTTTTATATAACGATTCGATCAGTTCCGATTTTGTCATGTTTCATCTCGAATTGAGTAGAATTTTGGCTGCAGTTCGCTGAGAAAACCCAGCCAACTGCAACCGCCCCCTCTTAGTTAAGCATCCATCTGCTTCTTAATCAGATCACCAATAGTGGTAGCGCCAGCCTCTTCAACAGCATTTGCCTCATTGTAGTCTTTGATTGCTTTCTCTTCATCCAGAGACTCTTTCTGTTTAACAGAGAGATTCAGCGTATGTGACTTGCGGTCCACACCCAAAATAGCCACCTCAATCTCGTCACCCTGGCTCAATAGGGTACGTGCATCTTCAACACGCTCACGAGAAATTTCAGAAGCACGTAGGTAACCACTAACATCTTCACTCAAAGAAACAACCGCACCACGTGCATCAACCTCACCTAAAATACCCACCACTACAGTACCGCGTGGATTTTCGGCTACATAGGTAGAGAATGGATCTTGCCCCAACTGCTTGATGCCTAAGGAGATACGTTCACGCTCTGCATCAATGGCCAAAACAACGGTCTCAACCTCATCACCCTTGGCGTAGTTACGGATCAACTCCTCGCCATTCTCCTGCCAGGAGATATCCGAGAGGTGGACCAGACCATCAATATCACCATCCAGACCAATAAAGATTCCAAACTCGGTGATCGATTTAATATTACCCACAAGGCGATCCCCTTTCTTGTGTGAACTGCTGAACAGTTCCCATGGGTTCGCCTTGCACTGCTTCATGCCAAGGGAGATGCGGCGACGCTCTTCGTCAATATCCAGCACCATGACCTCAACTTCTTCACCCATCGCGACAACCTTGGATGGGTGGATATTCTTATTGGTCCAATCCATTTCAGAGGTGTGAACCAACCCCTCAACACCATCCTCAATCTCAACAAATGAACCATAATCTGCGATATTGGTAATCTTGCCAAACACACGTGTGCCTGCAGGGTAACGGCGTGCAATATTCATCCAGGGATCATCACCCATCTGCTTCAGCCCAAGAGAGACACGGTTACGTTCACGGTCATAACGAAGTACCTGAACCTCAACCTCTTCACCAACATTAACCACTTCAGATGGATG
This sequence comes from Gammaproteobacteria bacterium, assembly GCA_013349825.1. GTDB lineage: Bacteria > Pseudomonadota > Gammaproteobacteria > Thiopontia. The sequence continues at coordinate 34,458 of DUYW01000004.1, forward strand.
GCGGACACGCTTCCAGGCCATATCCGTAATGTGCAACAGCCCATCAATACCACCAAGATCAATAAACGCACCGTAATCGGTAAGGTTCTTGACGATACCCTTAATCTTCACACCCTCTTCCAGGGTCTTGAGCAGCTCTTCGCGCTCTGAACTATACTCTGCCTCAACCACCGCACGGCGGGAGACCACAACATTGTTACGTTTCTGATCCAGCTTGATAACCTTGAATTCCAGATCCTTACCTTCAAGGTAGGTGGTATCACGTACAGGACGCACATCCACCAGTGAACCCGGAAGGAAAGCACGGATATCGTCAAGGTCTACTGTAAAACCACCACGTACTTTGCCGCTAATCATTCCGGTAACCGTCTCATTCGCATCCAATGCAGCCTGCAGACGGGTCCACGCCTCTTGGCGCTTCGCTTTTTCACGAGAGAGAATGGTCTCACCATAACCATCTGCAACCGCCTCCAGCGCCACCTCAACGATGTCACCAATAGCAACTTCCAGTTCACCTTCACGGCTACGAAACTGCTCGGCTGGAATTGCAGCCTCAGTCTTCAACCCTGCATTAACCAGAACAACCTCATCGGTGATATCGATAACGGTACCACTGACCAACTCACCACTCTGCATGACGGTTGAACGGAAGCTCTCTTCTAGAAGTTCTGCAAAATTCTCACTCATAATATCTTTTCCTAAAATCTACACCAGGTGGCTGGTTAGCTAGCTGCCATCCGGCGGTTGTGGGGCACCCGATCAAGAGGCCCATGAAAAAAAACAGAGAGAATTGACCCTTCAATCCTCTCCAAATTTACTTTGCTGCAAGCCCTGCTATTCAGCAGACAAACCGCGCTCTGCTGCCATTGCCAGCACGGTTGATACCACATCATCAATTGACATCAATGTGGTATCCAGCGTAATCGCATCATCAGCAGCCTTTAACGGTGAGGCTGAGCGCTCGGAGTCCATTCGGTCTCTTGCCTCAATTTCCTGCTGAAGGGCGCGAATATTAGCATCGTCCCCTTTCTTGATCAACTGCTTATATCGCCTTTTAGCACGCTCTTCAGCGCTTGCCGTCAAAAAAATCTTTAATCCCGCATGAGGGAACACGGTTGTTCCCATATCACGACCATCCGCCACTACACCTGGAGGCTGTTCAAAGTCACGTTGGCGCTGAAGTAACGCTGTACGTACAGCAGGCAGTGCCGCTACCTGTGAGGCTGTTTTTCCCGCCTGTTCGGTACGAATCTCCTGAGTCACCTCCTCTCCATCCAACAGCACACGCACCCCGAGATTGGGATCATCTGCACCAAAACTGACCCCCAATCGAGCTGCCTCTGCTGCCACCGCTGCCTCATTTTCAAAGGCTATCTGCTTTCGTACCGCAGACAGCCCCAACACACGATAGAGAGCACCACTATCCAGATAACCCCAACCCAATTGATGTGCTACGGCAAGAGAGACCGTCCCTTTTCCTGCACCTCCCGGACCATCAATGGTAATCACTCCAGCCGTCATGATTGATGCTCCTCAATCTTTAAACCCACTGCAGCAGCCAATGTGCTGAAGCCGGGAAATGAGGTATTTACATTATCGCAATCTTCAATCTCAATCGGTGCAGTAGCACGCAGTGCCGCCATTGCAAATGACATTGAGATGCGATGATCATGATGAGAGTGGACAATGCCCCCCCCCATCGTTCCACCCTGAATCACAATCCCATCTACCGTAGGTTTTGCATCTACACCCAGCGTGGTTAGACCATCTGCCATCACCTGAATACGATCACTCTCTTTGACCCGCAGCTCCTCAGCGCCTCGCAGAATCGTCTCCCCTTGCGCACAGGCTGCAGCAACAAACAATACCGGAAATTCATCAATTGCCAATGGCACCTGATCCAGCGGAATCTCAATACCCTGTAACGGAGCTGACTGTACTCTCAGATCTGCAACCGGTTCACCGCCGGATACCCGCTCATTCAGTACCTCAATATTGGCCCCCATTTCACGCAGGATATTGATCACACCGATACGGGTTGGGTTGATCCCTACATGTTGCAGCGTCAAGTCTGAACCCTCTGCAATCGAGGCACCAACCAGAAAGAAGGCTGCGGAAGAGATATCTGCAGGCACATCCACCTGTGTTGCCTGCAACTGACCACCACCTGACAAACAGATCCTCTCTTTCTCCCGGCTCACCTCAACCCCAAAACCATTCAACATGCGTTCTGTATGGTCACGGGTAGGGGCCGGTTCGGTGACACAGGTTTGACCTTCAGCATAGAGCCCCGCCAACAGTAGACAAGACTTTACCTGCGCACTCGCCATCGGCATCTCATAGTGAAAACCCTTCATCGGTATCCCCCCCTTGATTCTCAGAGGTGCCGTACCATCGGCTTCGGTCTCGATGGTTGCCCCCATCTCCGCCAGCGGATCAGTGACTCGACGCATCGGGCGTCCCGACAGGGACTCATCGCCCTCCAAGATGATATCAAACTGCTGCCCGGAGAGTAGCCCTGACAACAGACGCATCGAGGTACCGGAGTTCCCCAGGTCAAGCGGCTGAGCCGAGGCCTTTAACCCATTCATACCGACACCATAAATGGTCACCTTGCCTGCTGCCGTCGGCCCCTCAATCTGCACCCCCATCTGCCTGAAGGCATTAAGAGTTGCCAGGCTATCCTCTCCCTGCAGGAAGCCACTGACCTCAGTGGTGCCCTCAGCCAATGAACCCAACATAATTGAACGGTGAGAGATCGACTTGTCTCCGGGCACACGAATCGTACCCTTCAACTGCCCTCCCGGTTGAACCATAAATTTCAGACTAGACATGACAAAAACCTTAAAACCAAAAAATAAATATTATCAATAGAGGCGAGTACAACTGCTCTCAAGCAGCTATTCACCTATTCGTAGTGGTCATCCCGCGCCTGCTTGGCACGGGAAAACAGCTCCAATAACCCATCACCCTCCCGCCCTCGGATCATCGCCTCAATCTCATCTAGCTCCTTACGGAACTGATCCAGCGTATCCAACAACGGCTTGCGGTTTGCCAACGAAATATCGCGCCACATGGTTGGGTTGCTGGAGGCGATCCGACTGAAATCACGAAAGCCACCGGCTGCAAAGTGGAAGATCTCCCGACTCGTCTCTTGCCTGGCCAACACATCTACCAGTCCATAGGCCAACAGATGAGGCAGATGGCTGGTGGCCGCCAATACCTCATCATGGTGTTGCACCCCCATCTCTACCACTTCGGCACCCGCCTTTTTCCACATCGCTGTAACCTTGTTGAGCGCCGCTTCATCTCGATTATCCAATGGCGTGAGAATCACCCGTCGCCCCTGATAAAGCGCTGTAAGCGCGGAGGCAGCCCCACTATTCTCAGTACCCGCAATCGGGTGGCCCGGAATAAACCAGGGCGGCACAACACCATCAAACACCTGCTGCGCATCACGCACCACACTCCACTTCACACTACCAACATCCGTCACCACTGCATCTTCCGCAAGATGCTCTTTCATCTCATCCAGCAGAGCTTTGACCGCGCCCAACGGCACCGCCACCACCACCATATCCGCATTACACACCGCATCCGCTACCGAGGTGGCGATCTCATCAATCACCCCAAGTTCCAGTGCCTGCTGCAGGTTCTCTTCTTCGCGCCCATAACCAACCACATGCTCAACAGCCTGTTCTGCCTTGAGCGCACGCATCAGAGAACCGCCGATGAGCCCCACCCCCAATAGTGCCAGACGCCGAATCATGACGACTCTCGCAAGATTTGGGTCAACACCTGAATACAGCGGTCGTTTTCTGACGGCAGGCCAATCGAGATACGCAGATGGTTCGGCATTCCATAATTGGCAACCGGGCGGGTGATCACCCCCTGTTGCTCCATCGCAGCGAAGATAGGCATTGCCGGTTGCCCCAAGTCGACCGAAACAAAATTGCCTGCCGAGGGGATCCACTCCAACCCGAGATGGTTAAAAGCGTGGGTCATCTTCTCCATCTCAGTGCGGTTGAGTTCAACGCCCTGCTGCAGGTGTACTTGGTCATCCAGCGCCGTAACTGCCGCCAGTTGGGCCAATGCATTCACATTGAAGGGCTGCCGTACCCGGTTGAGCAGATCGGCCACCCTCTCGCTGGAGAGGCTATACCCTACGCGATATCCAGCCAGACCATACGCCTTGGAGAAGGTGCGAGTGACAATCAAATTTGGGAACTGCTGCAGCCACTGTGTACTATCGGGATAGTCTGCGTCCGCCACAAACTCAATATAGGCCTCATCCACCACCACAACCACCTCAGCAGAGACCTGCTGCAAAAAGCTGTAGAGCGCAGCTTTACCAACCCAAGTACCGGTTGGATTATTGGGGTTCGCAATCCAGACCACGCGGGTATCTTCTCGAACTGCTGCGGCCATCGCCTGCAGATCATGCCCCCACTGCTCGGCAGGCACCACAATCGCCTCGGCACCAACTGCCTGAGTCACGAGCGGGTAGACCGCAAAGGCGTGCCCGGAAAAGAGTGCAGAACGCCCCTCTCCAAGAAACACCCGCGCAATCAGATCGAGCACATCATTCGAACCATTGCCCAGCGTGATCTGCTCCGGCTTACAATCATGGTGCTGTGCCAATCGCTCTCGCAGCGCAACCGTCCCACCATCCGGATAGCGTGCCTGCTCACCCAGCGCTGCTGCAACGGCCGTATTCACTTTAGGCGAGGGTCCCAGTGGATTCTCATTGGAGGCCAACTTGATAATGGCGGACTCTGCCAAGCCAATTTCTCGCGCCAGTGTCGAGATCGGCTTTCCCGGTTGATAGGGCCGCAACCCTTGTACACCGGTTACCGCATGATCGACTAAATCGCAGCTAGACATATTTTAGAGGTGATCTTTAAAGAATCGCTTTCGGATAGGAACCAAGCACACGAAACATGGTGGCACCAGATTCCAGTTTATCCAGCGCGCGCCTGACGTTGTCATCCTCAGCATGACCATCGATATCGACAAAAAAGAGGTAGTCCCAGTTACCACGACGGGAGGGGCGCGACTCAATGCGGCTCATCGAGACTCCATTATCAGAAAACGGAGAGAGCAGCTCGTAGAGTGCACCGGGGCGGTTATGGGTAGAGACTAGCAGTGAGGTTTTATCACGGCCACTGGAGGAGGGAGACTGCTTGCCAACCACCAGGAAACGGGTGGTGTTATCGGGTTCATCTTCAATATTGCGAGCCAATACCTGCAAGTCATAGATCTCTGAGGCCACCTGCCCCGCAATCGCTGCGGCATCTGGCTCTTTCGAGGCGATACGTGCCGCCTCGGCATTACTGGATACGGTGATTTGATCGGCACCCGCCAGATGCTCATCCAGCCAATCCCGGCACTGCGCCAGTGACTGTTGATGAGAGTAGACCCGCTTCACCTGCCCCAGATCACCATGCTGACTCATCAGGTAGTGATGAATCCGCAACTCCACCTCCCCATTGATGCGCAGCGGTGAATTAATAAACATGTCGAGTGTATGGCTGATCACCCCTTCGGTAGAGTTCTCAACGGGGACCACACCATAGTGGGCCTGATCTGACTCCACATCATGAAATACTGCAGGGATGGTGGCCATCGGCAGTGTGTTGACAGAGTGGCCAAACTGCTTCAGTGCCGCCGCCTGAGTAAAGGTGCCTTCTGGCCCGAGGAAGGCAATACGCATCGGCTCCTCCAGAGCAAGACAAGCAGACATCACCTCACGGAACAGTCGTGCCATCTCCTCATCACCCAGTGGTCCACGGTTGCGCTCCATCACCTTGGCCAGCACCTGCGCCTCACGTTCAGGACGGTAAAACTCAACCGGCGTACCGACTTCAGCAGTAGCCAGTTTGGTCTCTGCGACCTCCTGCGCCAGTGCTGCACGCTGGCTGATCAACTGCTGGATCTGCTCATCCAGCTGGTCAATCTCGTCGCGAATTTCAGTTAATCGGTTCTCTCCAGACATCCCGCCAGTTTACCTTAAACCTGACCTAAAACGTTAGCCTCAGAAACCACAAAAGGCCTATCTTTCAACCGATAGGCCTTTTGTTCGTACTCAATGGATCGATCAGAGCACTCGAACCGAGAGTACCCCATCGATTTCCTGAATCTTCTCGACCACACCCTCTCCAACCTCACCTTCCACATCCAACAGATTATAGGCAATATCATCACGCGACTTGTTCATCATATCGCCGATATTTATACCAGAACCCGCCAGCAGTGAGGTGATCTGTCCCACCATATTGGGCACATTGGAGTTGGCCACAGCGATACGGGCACCGCCGGTACGCGGCATCTTCATCTCCGGAAAGTTGACCGAGTTGGTGATATTGCCATTTTCCAGATAATCCTTCACCTGATCTGCCACCATAATTGCGCAGTTATCCTCTGCCTCTGCAGTGGATGCACCCAAATGTGGAAGACAGACCACACGGGGGTGGTTCTTGTTCTCGTTGGTTGGGAAGTCGTTGATATAGGCGTAAACCTTGCCAGAGTCGAGCGCTTCCAGCACCGCCGTGTCATCCACGATACCGCCACGGGCAAAGTTCATGATAACCACATTGTCTTTCATAATTTTCAGGCGGTCGGCGTTAATCATATTGCGTGTCGCATCAATCAATGGCACATGGAAGGTGATGAAGTCCGACTCGGAGAGCAGCTCCTCCACGCTATGCGCACGCACCGCCTCAGCGGAGAGGTTCCAGGCACTCTGAATAGTCATGGTCGGATCATAGCCCACCACCTTCATTCCCAATGAGATCGCGGCATTGGCAATCTGCACACCAATTGCACCGAGCCCAATCACCCCCAGGGTGCGTCCAGGCAGCTCAAATCCGACATACTTCTTCTTGCCAGCCTCGACATCTTTGGCGATCATGCCATCATCCCCTTCAAGGTTTTTGGCATAGTCCCACGCCTGCCCAATATTACGGCTGGCCATCAACATGCTGGCGATCACCAGCTCTTTTACTGCATTGGCATTGGCTCCGGGCGCATTGAAGACCGGGATACCTTGCGCGGTCATTTTGTCGACCGGAATATTATTGACACCCGCACCGGCACGACCGACCGCTTTCAGGGTCTCAGGAATCTCCATATCGTGCATTTTATAAGAGCGCAACAGGATAGCATCAGGGTGCTGGATCTCAGAAGCAATCTCGTAGTTGTCATGTGGCAAACGGTCCAAACCGACCGCTGCAATATTGTTTAAGGTAAGAATTTTATTCATTGATGACCTCCTATCATAAAATTATTGGGGGGGTTAGAGAGGCTCCACCTCTGTGCAAGAGGTAGGGCCCCACAAAGTAGTTAATCGAGTTAGGTGCCTGTCTGAGAATAGAGAGCCACCTAGGAGCTTGTCCAAGAATAGAGAGCCTGCTGCGGAAAAGCTGAATTTGGCCATATTTCCCCATCCTTTTCGTTAAGATAGTGGAACTATTCGCCTCAAATGATGACAAAATCTGTCACAAATCAGCTTCCCCTCGTTACGACTCCTATTCTCGGACAAGCACCTAGGCGTTCTCTTTCTCAAACTCTTTCATAAACTCAACCAGTGTATCGACACCCTCTTCTGGCATCGCATTGTAGATGCTGGCACGCATACCACCGACAGAGCGGTGCCCCTTCAGGGTGACCAGACCGCGCTCTGCGGCACCCGCGAGGAATGCACCATCCAGCTCAGCATCCGCCAGTGTAAACGGTACATTCATCCATGAACGACCATTTTTGTCGACTGGATTACCATAGAAATCTGAACCGTCGATCAGGTTATAAATCTTGCCCGCCTTGCGCTGGTTGATTTCTCCCATCGCAGCCAATCCGCCCTGTTCCTTAATCCACTCAAACACCAGCCCTGCCATATACCAGCTGTAGGTTGGCGGGGTGTTGTACATAGAGCCATTATTGGCGTGTGTCTCATAGTTGAACATCACTGGCGTACTGTCCATCGCACTGCCAATCAGATCTTCACGCACGATGGCGATGGTCAACCCTGCCGGACCAATATTCTTCTGTGCACCAGCATAGATCACTCCATATTTGGAGACATCCATCGGCCGCGAGAGGATGGTTGAGGACATATCGGCGACCAGTGGCACACCACCCGTCTCTGGCACATAGTCAAACTCTACACCACCAATGGTCTCATTCGGGGTGTAGTGAAGATACGCTGCATCGGCATTCAGCTTCAGTGAATCTTGTGTCGGAACTGCACAGAAACCACCCTCAGAGGTATCCGCTGCGACATTGACATCACAGAAACGCTTAGCCTCTGCAATCGCCTTTTTGGACCACATTCCGGTATTGAGATAGTCTGCACCGCTCTTACCACGCAGCAGATTCATCGGCACCATGGCAAACTGGCTCGAAGCGCCACCCTGCAGAAACAGTACCTTATAGTTTTCTGGAATCGACATCACATCACGTAAATTCTGCTCTGCACTCTGCGCAATGGACATGTAATCTTTGCCACGGTGACTCATCTCCATCACCGACATTCCAGACTCACCCCACTCCAGCATCTCCTGTTGTGCGCGCTCTATCACTGCAGCCGGCAACATCGCTGGCCCGGCACTAAAGTTGTAGCTTCTTGCCATCTCTTTCTATCCTCTTCATTTCAGTCAGATTTCCTCACGCAACAGGAGGGCAAGACAAAAGGGATTCGAAAGCACCCCTTCGCCCATGACCTCTACCCTTTACGTAAGACTATATTTTCAGAGTAACTATTCAGGGACAATCTGAACAGCTACTATCAAATTCTTTAACCTTTTTCGTAACCTTTTAATAGTTACTTTTAATAGTTACTTTTAAGAATCGTCTTCTTCCTCACCGATATCATCCGGTGAGTCACTCTCCTCAACACGTTCAATTCCCACCAGCTTTTCGCCCCTGGTGAGACGAATCAAGGTCACTCCCTGGGTATTTCGTGATTGAGTAGAGACCTCAGAAACACGGGTCCGTACCAGTACGCCGCCATCCGAGATCATCATAATCTCCTCTTCCTCATTGACCTGCACCGCACCGACAATAGCGCCGTTACGTTCAGAGGTCTGGATCGAGATCACACCCTTAGTACCACGCCCCTTGCAGGGGTACTCCTCCTGTGGTGTGCGTTTACCAAAACCATGTTCTGTTGCCGTGAGAATATGACTCTTCTCGGGAACCAATAGAGAGATGATGTACTCACCCGCTTCCAATTGCATTCCTTTCACCCCACGCGCGGTACGTCCCATCGCGCGTACTGTGGACTCATTAAAGCGTACCGCCTTACCGCCACTGGCAAAGAGCATAATATCTCGCTCACCATTGGTAAGCTCAACCCCCACCAACTCATCTTCATCTCGTAGCTCAACTGCGATAATGCCGGCTGAGCGAGGTCGGGAGAAGTCCTTCAACGGGGTCTTTTTAACAATACCACTCGAAGCGGCCATAAAGACATATTGATCCTCAGCATACTCCCGAACCGGCAGGAATGCGGTAATGCGCTCGTCCTCCTGCAGCGGCAGCAAATTATTGATGGGACGACCACGCGCTGTGCGTCCCGCCTGCGGCAGTTGATAAACCTTAAGCCAGTAGAGTCGCCCACGCGTTGAGAAGCAGAGAATGGTGTCATGGCTGTTGGCCACAATCAACCGTTCAATGAAGTCCTCATTCTTGGTTGCGGCAGCACTCTTGCCGCGACCACCACGACGTTGCGCACTGTAGTCTGCAACTGGCTGTGCCTTGGCATACCCACCGTTAGAGAGGGTTACCACCATATCCTCTTCGTTAATCAGATCCTCCAACGAAAGATCTGCCTCACTCTGGGTAATTTCAGTTTTGCGCTCATCTCCATATTTTTCACGCATCTCCACCAACTCTTCACGAATCACCTCCATCAACCGATCCGGGTCACGCAAAATCTTCAGCAGCTCTGCAATCTTGTCGAGCAGCACTTTATACTCATCAAGAATCTTGTCCTTTTCCAGCCCTGTCAGACGGTGAAGCTTTAGATCAAGAATCGCCTGTGCCTGTACTGGCGAGAGGTGATAGAGCGCATCAACCAGGCCATAACCCGCTTCCAAATTATCGGGGCGGGTATCGGCTGCATCACCCCGGTCCAACATATCGATGACGATGCCCGGCGGCCACCCTTGTGCCATCAGTTTTGTCTTCGCTTCGGCAGGGTTTGCTGAAGACTTGATCAACGCAATAATCGGATCAATATTGGTCAGTGCAATCGCCAACCCTTCCAATACATGGGCGCGCTCACGCGCCTTGCGTAGTTCAAAAATGGTACGTCGGGTCACCACCTCACGACGGTGGCGAATAAAGACCTCCAGAGCCTGCTTCAGATTCAATAGCTGTGGTTGACCATCTACCAGCGCCACCATGTTGATACCAAACACATTCTGCATCGCGGTCTGCTTAAAGAGGTTGTTACGCACCACTTCAGCCACTTCACCGCGCTTAAGCTCGATCACCATGCGCATACCATCCTTATCGGATTCATCACGCAATGCAGAGATACCAGTCATCTTCTTCTCGCGCACCAACTCACCGATACGCTCTAACAACCTTGCTTTATTGACCTGGAAAGGGAGTTCATCCACGACCAAAGTCTGCTTCTTGCCCTCCTCCCCCTCAACATGGGTACGGGCACGCAGATAGATCCGCCCACGCCCTGTTTTATAAGCCTCATGAATACCCTTGACACCATTGATAATCGCACCGGTTGGAAAGTCCGGCCCCGGCAGATACTCCATCAGATCACTGATCTCCAGCTCAGGATTATCTACCAGCGCAATGGTGGCACTCACCACCTCCGTCAAGTTATGGGGTGGAATTTTGGTCGCCATCCCCACTGCGATCCCCTCTGAGCCATTAATCAGCAGATTCGGAAGCCGGGTCGGCATGATCGCGGGTTCATGCTCACTCTCATCATAGTTGGGGGTGAAATTTACGGTCTCTTTATCCAGATCTGCCAACAGGTCATGTGCCATCTTGGACATGCGGATCTCGGTATAACGCATCGCAGCAGCAGAATCACCATCCACAGAACCGAAGTTACCCTGTCCATCCACCAGCATATAACGGAGTGAGAAGGGTTGAGCCATACGTACGATGGTATCGTAGACAGCCGTATCACCATGAGGGTGATATTTACCAATTACATCACCGACAATACGGGCCGATTTCTTGTAGGCTTTGTTCCAGTCATTTCCCAACTCATGCATCGCGTAGAGCACGCGGCGATGAACCGGTTTCAGCCCGTCCCTAGCATCTGGTAACGCACGCCCGACGATTACACTCATGGCATAGTCGAGGTACGATTTCCGCATCTCCTCCTCGATATTGATCGGGAGGATTTCCTTTGCAAATTCAGTCATTAATATTGTTATTCACGATTGTAGGCCAAACCCAATTCCAGCCCCAAATAAAGCGGCGATTATAGCAGGAAAACAGATAGAAATGTCGTCTCTGTCACGCCCAACGGTTACGTCTCAAACAGTGCCGCGATCTTCTCCCGGTTCGGTTTTTCAACCACCCCTTTCTCAGTCACAATTACATCAACCAGCTCTGCCGGTGTCACATCAAACACCGGATTCCATCCACTTGCATCCTGAGCCGCAATACGCCCCCCCTCAAGACAGGCAAACAGCTCCTGAGACTCTCTCACCTCAATCGGGATCTGGTCACCATGAGGAACTGCGCGATCAATGGTAGAGGTCGGTGCCACCACCATAAATTTTACCCCATGATAGCGTGCAGCAATGGCCGCCGCATAGGTACCAATCTTGTTGGCCACATCCCCATTGGCTGCAATACGGTCCGACCCCACCACAACCCACTGCACTTTTTTCTGCTTCATCAGCCAGGACGAGGCACCATCCGCCAGCAGTGAAACAGGAATCTGATCCCGAATCAGCTCCCATGCAGTCAGCCGTGCCCCCTGCAGCCAGGGGCGTGTCTCATCTGCATACACCGCAGAGAGCCTCTTCTCTTCCCAGGCGGCACGAATTACACCTAATGCCGTTCCATAACCACCCGTCGCCAATGCCCCCGCATTACAGTGCGTCAACACACCGCTACCAGACTCAATATAGGCCGCCCCCAACCGCCCCATGGTTTTACAGGCATCGATATCCTCCTGATGAATCTGCTCAGCTTCACGTTGCAGACGCTCAAGCAGACCCTCTTCACCACCATCCAACAGTAGACGCATCCGCTCAATAGCCCAATGGAGGTTGATCGCTGTGGGGCGCGCCTGACTCAACTCATCCAAATCATCTTCCAACGCTGAACGCCATGCCACACAAGCCGGGGCAGCTGCATCCACTCCCAGGCGATTGCGTGCCGCCAGCACTACTCCATAGGCGGCCGTAATTCCAATTGCAGGCGCTCCTCGCACCACCATACTGCGAATGGCATCTGCCGCCCCCTCCACATCCTGAATCGTGAGGTAGATCTCCTCTTGCGGCAACAACCGCTGATCCAGCAAAATCAACTGCTCTCCATCCCACTGAATCGCAGGAGACTCTTTACGGTCCATCATCATGACTCTATATCCTCACTTGTTTTTTTATGATCACTGAGAGTTTGCCCGAGAATAGAGAATCTACTGAGGACAAACACCTAGGAGCTTGTACGAGAATAGAGAGCCTGCTGCGGAAAAGCTGAATTTGGCCATATTTTTCCATCCTTTTCGTTAAATAGTGGAACTATTCGCCTCAAATGATGACAAAATCTATCTCAAATCAGCTTCCCCTCGTTACGACTTCTATTCTCG
>DUYW01000005.1 GCA_013349825.1 Gammaproteobacteria bacterium
GGCTACGGCGGCATTGGAGGCCTTCCCATCAACTTTTCCAGCCACTGTGGCAGCCCGTACCGTAGGCAATCCAGTGCGACAAGAGCTGTTTGAGATAGAGCCAGCACAACCCCACCAGCCTTTAAGATTACTGGTGTTGGGTGGGAGTTTGGGGGCACAGCGACTCAATGAGCTGATGCCGATTGTTGCGAAAGAGTTGGTTACAGCGGGAAAGCTGGAGATTGTTCATCAGAGTGGTGCGCGTAATCTGCAAGCGACGCTGGAGGGGTACCAGCAGCAAGGTGTAGCGGTGGATGCGTCACAGGGGGTGCGTGTAGTTCCCTATTTACAACAGATAGATGAGGTCTATCGTTGGGCTGATCTGGTGCTTTGTCGATCTGGTGCGATGACAGTGTCAGAGCTGGCCATGGTAGGGCGCCCCTCAATTTTGATCCCGTTCCCGTTTGCTGTTGATGATCACCAGACAGCCAATGGTGCATTTTTGCAACAGCAGGGGGCCGCTGAGATGGTTCAACAGCGTGAGCTGAGCAGTGATCAATTGATTCAGCGGGTAAACCAGTTTATCGAACAACCCGATAGAATAGAGCAGATGGGGCGAGCGGCCAAAGCTGCAGCAGAGCCAGAGGCCACCCGCCAAGTAAAAGAGATCTGTAAAATGCTTTGTAGAGAGTAGCCATTGATGATAATTGATTCACAACAACAGGGTATTGCTGAAGCGATGCACACCATACAACGTATCCACTTTATCGGTATTGGTGGAGCGGGGATGAATGGAATTGCCAAGTTACTCCTCAATCTGGGGTTTGAGATCAGTGGTTCAGACCAGTCTGAATCGGTGGTGGTTCAGGAGTTGCGTAGCGAAGGGGCTGAAATTTGTATTGGGCATCGTGCAGCGCAGATCGAGGGGGTGGATGTTGTGGTCATCTCCAGCGCAATTGGTGAAGAGAATCCAGAGGTTGTTGCTGCGCGGCAGCAGGGGCTTCCAGTCATTCCACGTGCAGAGATGTTGGCTGAGTTGATGCGTTTTCGCTATGGCATTGCGGTAGCAGGTACCCATGGCAAGACCACAACCACCAGTCTGGTGGCAACCATACTGGAAGAGGCTGGTCTCGATCCCACCTATGTCATTGGTGGCAAGATTAACCGTGGTAGTGAAGAGGGAGGGACCCGTAGCGGAGGCGCTCAGTTGGGTAGGGGGCGTTACCTGGTTGCCGAGGCTGATGAGAGTGATGCCTCCTTTCTTCATCTGCAGCCAATGGTTGCGGTGGTGACTAATATTGATGAGGATCATATGTCCACCTATGGAGGGGATTGGTCCCGACTGGAAGACACTTTTGTTGAGTTTATCCACCACCTCCCCTTTTATGGTTGTGCGGTACTCTGTGTCGATGACCCTGGAGTCAGTGGAATTACCGAAAGGCTCTCCCGTCCCGTTCTGCGCTATGGATTCTCCAGTGAAGTTGATTTTGGTGCAGACCAGATTGAGTTGCATGAGGGTGAGAGTCAGTTTCTGCTGCGTCGGCCGGATCGAGCGCCACTTCCGGTGACACTGAAGCTGCCAGGGCGGCACAATATTCTCAATGCGTTGGCAGCCATAGCGGTTGCCAGCCATCTGGGGGTTGAGGACCAGAAAATGGTGACCGCACTCGCCAGCTTTCAGGGGATTGCACGGCGCTTTCAACGTTATGGTTGGTATCAGTTCCCGAAAGGGGGAGTCGAGGTTGTGGATGACTATGGACACCATCCCAGAGAGGTTGCTGCAACGTTGGCTGCTTTGAGAGAGGGGTGGCCGGGACGTCGGCTGGTGGTTGCTTTTCAACTACACCGCTATAGCCGTACCCGCGATCTCTATGACGATTTTGTGGAGGTACTCTCGAGCGCCGACCAACTGTTGCTATTAGAGGTTTATCCGGCTGGAGAGGAGCCGATTGCGGGAGCTGACAGCCGTAGTCTGGCCAGAACAATTCGTAGCCGTGGAGAGGTAGATCCTCTGCTGGTGAAGGGTGTTGATGAGCTTGTGCAGCTGCTGCCCTATCAAGTGGGGGAGGGCGATCTGCTGCTACTCTCTGGGGCCGGTAGTATTGGCACCGCAGCGCAACAGATCTCTGAAACCTGGCCATCGAAGTGAATTCAACGGCGCAACGATTAGAGAATGTAGCGCTGGCTCCTTATACCAGTTGGCGGGTTGGAGGGGTGGCAGACCGACTCTATATCCCGGAGACCCGGCAACAGTTGGTTGAGATCCTTCAGCAGCTTCCCGGAGCTGAGCCACTGCTGTGGGTGGGTAAGGGAAGTAATCTGCTGGTACGGGATGGAGGGTTTCGGGGTACCGTTATTCTGCTTGCAAATACGCTGGAGCGGCTGGAATGGCGTGACAATGATCGACTCTATGCAGAGGCGGGTGCCCCGCTTTCTCGTCTGGCACGTGTGGCTCGGAGTGAACAGTGGCGTGGCCTCGATTTTCTGGCAGGAATACCGGGCTCTGTGGGTGGCGCACTGGCGATGAATGCGGGAGCCTTTGGTCAAGAGATCTGGAGTCGGGTAGAGTCTGTTGAAGTGGTGGATCGTGGTGGTGTAGTGGAGACATTGATGGCAGACCGTTTCCAGGCCAACTACCGAGCGCTTATTCGTATTGATGACACGGCACCCTTTTGGTTTCTCTCAGCAATCTTTCAAAGGTCCAACCTGGACCGTGAGGAGACGCATGAAAAGATGCAGCAGCAGCTGAAACAGCGTAACGCAACCCAGCCAATGTCATACTATAGTTGTGGTTCAGTGTTCAAAAACCCACAGGGGGACCATGCCGGGCGTTTGATCGAGGCCGCAGGACTTAAAGGGTTTACCCTGGGGGGGGCACGAGTCTCAGAGCAGCATGCCAATTTTATTATCCATCAGGGAGAGGCTACAGCCACGGAGATCGAGGCACTGATGGACCATGTAGCACAAGAGGTTGAGCAGAAATTTGGGGTAAGTCTGCAGCGAGAGGTTAGAATTGTAGGTCAAGTCGAGAGGTGTTTGTCGTGAATGAATTTTCGAATCAGCTACAATCTCCTGAATCGTTGGGAAAGATTGCTGTATTGATGGGGGGCAGTGCCTCAGAGAGAGAGGTCTCACTCAATAGCGGAAAGGCGGTGCTTCAGGGGTTGCTCTCTGCAGGTTGTGATGCGGCTCCATTTGATCCGGCGGAGCGTGAAATCTCAACATTATTAGAGTTTGACCGCGCCTTTGTGGTGCTGCATGGGCGGGGTGGAGAAGATGGTGTTATTCAGGGTGTATTGGAGACACTCAAGCTTCCCTATACCGGCTCTGGTGTGATGGCATCTGCATTGGCAATGGACAAGTTACGCACAAAGCAGCTCTGGAAGGGGGTTGAATTACCAACTCCAGATTTTCGGGTGTTGAGTGAAGGCGCTGATCTGCAAGAGATTGTTAAAGCGATGGGGCTACCATTGATGGTGAAGCCAGTCTGTGAAGGATCCAGTATTGGCATGGTAAAAGTAGAGTCACTGCAGACCTTTCAGCAAGCATGGGATGTGGCAAAAAGTTATGCTGGTGAGGTAATTGCAGAACAGTGGATTGAGGGTGCTGAGTATACGGTGGCTATCCTTGGCGAGCGGGCACTGCCGGCGATACAACTGAAAACTCCGCACGGTTTTTATGACTTTGAGGCCAAGTACCAGGCAGAGAGTACCGAATATCTCTGTCCCTGTGGATTGGGTAAGGTCGAAGAGTCAGCCCTGCAGCAGCTTGCGCTGGAGGCCTTTACGGTCCTGGGTTGCAGGGGTTGGGGACGTGTTGATCTGATGGTGGATCAAGCAGGTATACCTTGGCTGCTGGAGGTCAATACGGTACCGGGTATGACAGACCATAGTTTAGTGCCAATGGCCGCCAAGGCAGCAGGGTTCGGTTTTCCTGAACTGTTACTTGAGATCATCCGGCTGAGCTGAAGACCATGCCATTGCCACCCAGAAAACGTAAAGAGAGGCGCAACCGCTCCAGGAGTGAGGCACAAATGCGGCAGAAGTACCTGGTCAAACGGGTAGCGGTCATTGCCGTTTTGCTGGGAGTGGCTATACTTGTTTTTGCACTGAAAGATCAAATGCACTGGGTTGAAACAGCCCACATCGCACCAGATCCGGTGATGGTTAAAAAGGTGATTCTGGTAGGCAAAACAACCTATATTCAGCCCACCAGAATCAGTGAATTGGTGGATGCGCATGGTAAGGATGGAATGCTGGCTCTGGATCCGGAGAGGCTGCGTATTGCGGTTGAGGAGGAGTCCTGGGTTTATCGGGCACGGGTGAGAAAGGTGTGGCCAGATCAAGTCGAAGTCTGGGTAGAGGAGCAACGCGCAGCTGCACGATGGGGAGATGATGGCTACCTGAACCTGAGTGGAGAGTTTTTTGAGTCTGCCGGTGTAGGGCTTGGCCAGGCAGAGTTACCCCGTATCGACTCGATGCTGGAGGATACTGAGGCCATTTATCGGCAGCTTACCCGTTTCTCCAGTATTCTGGGGCAGCACAGTCCGCAAGAGAAGGGCAAGATTATTGAGATGAAGGTTGATCAACGGGGAGCAATTACTCTGTTGTTTGCCGGGGAGCTGGAATTAAAGCTGGGGAGGAGATGGATGGAGCAGCGATTAACGAGGTGGGCAGCGCAATCACCGGTTATAATGGCAAAGTTTAGCCGGGGTGTGAGAAAAGTGGATCTTCGATATGAACGGGGAATGGTTTTAGAGCTCAACCAGCAGGGTCAGAGTAACGGGTAGCTACAATGCGAAAAAAAGAGCATGAATTGATTGTTGGTCTTGATATCGGGACTACGAAAATTGCAGCCATTGTTGGGGCTATGCAGCCCTCTGGCGAGCTGGAAATACTGGGTATTGGAACACATCCTTCAAAAGGGCTGAAGAAGGGGGTTGTGGTCAATATTGAATCGACAGTAAAGTCGATTCAGCGTGCAGTAGAAGAGGCTGAGATAATGGCGGAGTGTGAGATCGGATCGGTCTCTGCGGGTATCGCTGGCAGCCATATTCATGGCATGAATTCACACGGCATCATTGCGATCCGTACCCGGGAAGTGACCGCCATCGATGTAGATCGAGTGATTGATGCGGCAAAAGCAATTGCTATACCGGCAGACCAGAAGATCATCCACTCTCTCCCCCAGGAGTTTATTATTGATAACCAGGAGGGGATCCATGAGCCGATGGGGATGTCCGGGGTCCGTCTGGAGGCCAAGGTCCATATTGTCACAGGTTCAATCAGTGCAGCGCAAAATATTGTCAAATGTATCCGTCTTTGCGGTCTGGAGGCAGAAGATGTTGTACTGGAGCAACTCGCCTCAAGCTATGCAGTGCTGAGCGAAGATGAGAAAGAGCTGGGGGTCTGTATGATTGATATTGGTGGTGGGACTACCGATATTGCAGTCTTTACCGAAGGTTCTATTCGCCATACCGCGGTGATTCCGGTAGCGGGTGATCAGGTAACCAATGATATCGCAGTCTTTCTGCGTACACCGACACACCATGCGGAACAGATCAAGGTGAAGTATGCCTGTGCGATTTCTGAACTGGTTGACCCGAATGAAGAAGTTGCTGTTCCCAGTATTGGGGACCGCCCTGAACGCAGATTGGCACGACAAGGGCTGGCAGAAGTGGTTGGTCCCCGTTATGAAGAGCTGTTTACCCTGGTGCAGGCTGAACTGCGCCGAAGTGGCTTTGAGGATATGATCAATGCAGGTATTGTATTGACCGGTGGCAGCTCGAAGATGGAGGGTGCGGTTGAGCTGGCAGAGGAGATTTTCCATAAGCCGGTCCGTCTCGGGGCACCACAGAATATTGAGGGGATGATTGATATTGTACGTACTCCAGTTCATGCAACCGGTGTCGGGCTGCTGATTCATGCAGCGAAGAACAGGCAGCAATATGGCGGCTTACTGGATGGAGGATCAATCGGTATCTGGGAACGAATGAAACGCTGGTTTGTTAAAAATTTATAAGATATCGTAGATGACTTGTTCAGGGGTACCTTAGACAAGCCTCTAAATTAACATAAGGTGTGGCTCCGGGGGATAATATAGAGAGATGGGATCATAAGTAACGGGTATGAAATGGACTATTCTCTAAAAGATTTTCACTTTCTGGTTGTCGACGACTTTGGTAACTATCGCACCTCTCTGGTTGCGATGATCAGCGAAGGGGGGGTGCCCGGTCATCAGATTGATACCGCATCCAATGGTAAAGATGCGCTAACGTTATTGGAAAGTAAGCGTTATGATGTGGTGCTCTGTGATTTTCATCTTGGAGAGGGTAAAGATGGGCAGCAGGTTCTGGAAGAGAGTCGTACACGACAAATCCTGGGGTACTCCACGATTTTTATCATGATCACCGCTGAAACGGCACGTACCATGGTGTTAAGTGTAGTTGAGAATCGACCGGATGATTATCTGACCAAGCCTTTTTCCCGTACCGTTTTGGCAGATCGACTGTTTCGCCTCGCGGCAGAGAAAGAGGGGCTGGTTCAGGTGGATCGTGCTTTGGAGATGAAGAGTACCAAGCGTGCACTCAGTTGCCTGAATCAATTAATTGCAAAACGTACCGAAACCCCCATGGAGTTGCTGCGAATCAAGGCGGAAATTCTGGAAAAAACCAGAAACTTTGACCATGCGCTAGGAATCTATGATGATGTCCTGAAGGATCGTGAACTGCTCTGGGCTTTGCTGGGGCGAGGGAGGGTGCTCTTTCAACAGGGGCAGTATGAAGAGTCGGTGAGTTATTTTAAGCAGGTACTGGAGGCGAATGATGCCTACAATGTGGCACGTGACTGGATGGCCAAAGCACTGGTGAAGATGGGTGAAGGGGCTCAGGCACAGAAAATTCTTGAAGATGCGGTCGGGCAGTCCCCTAAAGTGCTGCGTAGACAAAAACTGTTGGCAACCGTTGCGGAATCCAATAACGATCTGGAGGTGGCAACCAGTGCGTATGAGAAGACGGTGCGCCTGGGAACCTACTCACTGTTTCGTGAAGTCTCCGACTACACTGGATATTCTGCGGTATTGTTGGAGTGTGGTGAACCCAATAAGGCACTGAAAAATCTGGGGAAAGCTCGACAAAATTTTGCCGGTGACCCAGGTGCTCAAATTGAGACGGCATTGCAGGAGAATCAAACCTATGGTCATATGGGAAATACCCGTGAGGCAGATAAGTCATTGCAGCGGGCCAGTGAAAGTTTCAAAAAGCGAACGGGTTCCATTGATACCCAAACAGCACTGAAGTTAGCCACTCAAATTACTGAAAATAGCCAGGGGTTGGATTTTCGCTCAGAAGGGTTGGAGGGGTTGAGCGCCAAGGTGGCCAAGCAGAAGAGTGAAAAACGGCGTGAAAGTAATAAAAATATGGTCAAGGAGATCCTGAGTCAAGTGATCCAGACCAACCATGATGACACCCAAGTGCATGAGGAGATTTTTGATCTGGCTGAACAGATTGGAATCGAGGGAGAGGAGCGGGATGAGATCAACTCTGCGCGTAAAGAGGTGTTGAAACTGAATAGCGAAGGGGTCGGTTACTACAAAAATGGAAATTTAGGGGAGGCGGTTGAAATTCTCTATAAGGCAGCAGATCGCTTGCCAGGGAATCGTGTGGTCAACCTCAATGCAGCACAGGCGATTATGGGGTTGATTGTGAAGCAGGGGGTAACAGAGGAACGAATTGGCATGGTTGATGATTGTCTGAGCAGGATTCCTCCAGAGAATCAGGACCGGAGATACGAAAAACTACAAGACCTGTTTGAGCAGTTTGTACATAAATTGCCAAAAAGCTGATTATGCAGTGGTCTGAACTGGTTGCGAATCACCTGCATGACCTGAAAAATCGGTTAGGGGTCTTGATGCAGCAAATAGACTCTAGTCAAGATGAAAAGAAGCTGGAGATGCAGCAGAGTAGCCGGCAGATCCATGATGACCTGATTGCACTGCTCACCCTTTTTCGGCTGGAGCAGCAGGAGCTGCGGGTTGATCGCTATGACCTTCCGTTGTCTGATGCACTGCAAGAGGCAGCAGGTCGAGAAGAGGTGCTGTTAAAGGCATCGGGAATCGAGCTTGAAATAGACTGTTCTGCAGCAGCAATGGGGTTTTATGACAGACCACTCATCGTCAGTGTGTTGGCGCACGGGATACTCAATGCGATTCATGCCGGGGCGAGCCGAATTGTACTTGGAGCCGAAGAGCAGGACCGGTGCATCTGCTTCTCTATCGACGATAATGGAAAAGGGCTGGGTAGTAAGCAGGTTGATCTCAGTGAGATGAAAGGGGTTGGAGTCGGGCTTCGACTCGGGGAGGAGATTGCCAAGGCACATCGCAGAAGAGGTCAAACCGGCTCGATTCAATTACAGCCCAGTGAGCAGTTGGGTGGCGCACAGCTACTGCTGTGGATTCCATAGGAGCTTGTCCTCACTACGACTTCTGCTTTCTGGAAACCTGGTCTCGGTTCAGGAGAGCTTAAAAAGAGTCCCGTTACACTCAGGACATCTGGGGATGATAGAGGTCTGATTAAACTGCAGGGTGTGTTCACACGCACTACATTTGAGTTGTCCCATACCAATCACCTCACCGCTAAGATAATTCTGTGAGGCACGCGCGTCCGCATCAAGCCGTTCCAGTGCGATTCGTGTTGGGTCAGCCAGTTGAGTAAATAGTTCTTTCAGACGATCTTCAACCAGCGCCTCCTCCATGTGAAACCAGCGCCCCAGATCCTCACCAGTCTCTGCCAGATAGTTCCCTGTAGCCTCCAGATCTCGGTGTAGGTAGCGACTCACCTCATCCACCTCTTCCCGGGTCAGCTCACTCAGTTCGGCACTCTTCTCTCGAGTCTCTGCAATCAGTTCCTGAAGTGAAGGTAGTTGCTCTCTCCCCTCCTCTGCGATCTCCTGTAGCTGATCACGAAGAGTGTGATAGAGGCGGATCAGTGTGGACTCTTTTTCATTGGACATGGTGAACTCCTAAAAATCATCTATATTCTAATCGTATCACTATTTCTTCGAAACGGTAGGTGCCTTGCGGTAAACTTTCCCCTTTTACAACTTTGTCAGGGCATCTGTTCAGAGTTCCCCTTATTTCATAGAGCGATAAAACAGCGAGAGATTCATGGAAGAGCAGTATCACCCGCAGGAAATAGAGCAACAGGCACAGCAGTTCTGGACTGAAAATGAGACCTTTTTGGCCAGAGAAGACCCCGATAAAGAGAAGTTCTACTGTCTCTCAATGTTTCCCTATCCCAGTGGCAAGTTGCATATGGGGCATGTACGTAACTATACGATCGGGGATGTGATCTCCCGCTTCCAGCGTATGCAGGGAAAAAGCGTGCTGCAACCAATGGGCTGGGATGCGTTCGGTCTGCCGGCAGAGAATGCGGCGATCAAGAACAAGGTGCCACCGGCACAATGGACCTACCAGAATATGGACGAAATGCGCGGGCAATTGCAGCGTCTCGGTTATGGTTACGACTGGTCGCGTGAGATTGCCACCTGTCGCCCCGAATACTATCGCTGGGAGCAGTGGATGTTTACCCGTCTGCTGGAGAAGGGGTTGGTCTACAAAAAGAATGCGGTGGTCAACTGGGACCCGGTTGACCAGACCGTGCTGGCCAATGAGCAGGTGGTCGATGGGCGTGGTTGGCGCTCCGGGGCCGTGGTTGAGCGGCGTGAGATTCCACAGTGGTTTATGAAGATTACCGACTATGCCGATGAGCTACTGGAGGGGTTGGATCAACTGAAGGGGTGGCCTGAAGCGGTACGCACCATGCAGGCCAACTGGATTGGTCGTTCGGAAGGGCTTGAACTGCAGTTTGGTCGTGATGGTGAGCCATTAACCGTATTTACCACGCGTCCTGATACCCTGATGGGGGTTACCTATGTGGCTGTGGCCGCTGAGCATCCACTGGCTGTTGAGGCGGCAAAGCAGAATCCAGCGCTGCAGGCGTTTCTTACAGAGTGTTCCAAGATGGAGACCTCCGAGGCGGCCATGGAGACCATGGAGAAGAAGGGGATGGCACTCGGCACCACCGTGACTCATCCGGTTACTGGTGATGCCGTACCTGTCTGGGTCGCCAATTTTGTGCTGATGGGGTATGGCACTGGTGCCGTGATGGCAGTACCTGCACATGATCAGCGTGATTGGGAGTTTGCTACCCGATATAGTATTGCAATTAAACCGGTAATTTGTCCGGTCGGTGCTGAAAGTGCGGATGTGAGTGAAGCGGCCTATACTGAAAAAGGGCTGCTCTATAATTCATCTCAATTTAATGGACTTGATTTCAATGGGGCATTTCGTGCAATTGCCGACTATCTGGAGGGTGAGGGCAGAGGAGAGCGTAAAATCAATTATCGACTGCGTGATTGGGGAGTTTCGCGGCAGCGTTATTGGGGGTGTCCGATCCCTGTTATTAACTGCCCCAGTTGTGGTGCACTCCCCGTACCGGAAGATCAGCTTCCGGTGGTATTGCCGGAAGAGGTCGATTTTGATGGTGTTGGTTCCCCCATCAAAAAGATGCCGGCGTTCTATCAAACCAGCTGCCCCAAATGTGGGGGGGCCGCAGAGCGCGAGACTGACACCTTTGATACCTTTATGGAGTCCTCCTGGTACTACGCACGGTATACCAGTCGTGATCAGGAGAAACAGATGTTGGATAGCCGGGTCGATTATTGGGCACCCGTGGACCAGTATGTGGGTGGTGTAGAGCATGCCATCCTCCATCTGCTTTATGCCCGCTTCTACCACAAACTGATGCGGGATGAAGGGCTGGTCCACTCTGATGAGCCCTTTATCAATCTGCTGACACAGGGAATGGTGCTGAAGGATGGGGCAAAAATGTCCAAATCCAAAGGTAATACGGTTGACCCACAACAGTTGATTGACCGCTACGGTGCCGATACCGTGCGTCTCTTTATTATGTTTGCAGCACCACCCGAGCAGTCACTGGAGTGGTCCGATTCTGGTGTAGAGGGTGCCTACCGATTTCTCAAGCGGGTGTGGCGACTGGCCTACAGCCATGTCAATGGCGGTCTGACAGAGGCAACCCGGAGTAGTGATGGGCTCAACGATGAGCAGAAAGAGATCCGCCGTGCGCTCCATCAGACCATCCACAAAGTCGGAGATGATATCGGGCGGCGCATGACCTTCAACACCGCAATTGCAGCCGTTATGGAGTTGACCAACCAGCTGTCAAAATTTGAAGATAACTCCGGACAGGGGCGTGCTGTGATGCAGGAAGCGCTGGAGGCGATGACGCTGATGCTTTCGCCGATGGTACCTCACCTTTCTCACCAGCTCTGGAGCCTACTCGGACACAAGGGTGCGGTGGTTGAAGTGATGTGGCCAACCTTTGATGAGAGTGCTCTGGTTAAAGAGAGTTTACAGATGGTGGTGCAGGTCAATGGTAAACTGCGTGCCAAGCTGGAAGTTGCACTCAATGCCTCTAAAGATGCGATTGAGGCGCAAGCCCTGGCCGATGAGAATGTACAGCGCTTTATCGATGGCAAGCAGGTGATGAAGGTGATTGTGGTGCCGGGGAAGCTGGTAAATCTTGTGGTAAAGTAGATGTCAAAACATACGCAAAATGTATTTAAAGAGGCGCATTTTAATGGGCGCACCTAAACCATGACAGGTACCTTTATGAAATCAATTAGAACAGTTTTATTGCCTCCTCTTCTTCTGGCCCTCACGCTGTTGCAAGGGTGCGGCTTCCATCTGCGTGGTGAAGTCTCACTGCTGAATGAGATGTCCTCTACATGGATTGCGGGGCAGGGGGTATCCAGTGGCTTGACCCATTCAGTTGGAAACGCCATTCGTAACAGTAATGGAGATACTGCACGATCAGAGAAAGAGGCTTCAGCAATACTGTTGCTCAGTAATGAGTCCTTTTCTCGTCAGGTGGCAACTGTCGGTAGTGATGGAAAAGTAAGCGAATATCAGTTGAGCTATCAGTTGGACTGGGAACTGAGTAACAAGCAGGGTACCGTATTGCGTGAAGGTACCTTGAAGCAGCGTGAAAATTATCAGTATAGCGCCAACCAACTGCTGGGCAAGAGTCAGGAAGAGAAGCACCTGCGTCAGCGAATGGTGCGTGAAGTGACACGAGACCTGATGCGTAGTTTGCGTCAGAAATAGAGAGCCTTCGACTCATGAAGCTTCGTCCAGATCAACTGGCGAACCATCTCAAGCGGGCGTTGGCTCCAATTTATCTGATCAGTAGTGATGAGCCACTGTTGCTGCAAGAGGCTGCCGACCAAATACTGCAGGCCGCACGACAGACCGGCTTTGAAGAGCGTGCTCTCTACTCCGTAGGCGCGGGGTTCCACTGGTCGGACCTGCAGCAAGAGGGGGCGGCACTCTCTCTGTTTGCAGAAAAGAAGATTATCGATCTCAGGCTCCCCACCGGCAAACCGGGCAAAGAGGGGGGGGCTATGCTCACAGAGTGGAGTCACTCTCCACCGGATGACAAGATATTGGTTATCCGTAGCGGAAAACTGGATGGAGCCTCACAGCGAGCCAAATGGTTCAAAGCGATTGAAAAGGCTGGGGTAACGGTACAGATCTGGCCTATGGAGTTGCGTCAAATCCCCAACTGGATTATGCAACGGATGCGGGTAGCTGGTATTAACGCTACTCCCGGTGCGGCGGCACTGGTGGCAGAGCGGATCGAGGGCAATCTACTGGCAGCGGTACAGGAGATTGAAAAACTCTCTCTTCTCACCAACAAGGGAGATCAGGTCGATGAGACCATGGTGATGAACCTTGTAGCCGATAGCGCACGTTATGATCCCTTTCAACTGGCGGATGCCATCCTTGGTGGTGAGCGTGCGCGCGCACTACATATTCTTTATGGTCTGAAGGAGGAAGGCGTCGCCATCCAGATTATACTCTGGGCCATCGTCAGAGACCTGCGTGAACTGGCGGCTATAGGCAACCTGCAACGTCTGGCAGCACACAAGCCGCTGGACTATATCCCTCAGCCTCTCTGGAAGCGGAGGTTGCCCCTCTTCACCTCCGGCCTGAATCGACTTAAACAGCAACAGATTTACCAGTTGATACGCCGAGCGGGTGAAATAGATCGTGCCGGTAAAGGGATGGGGGAAGGTGACCCCTGGAGTGGTTTGGAAGATCTGGTTCTGAAGGCGACCTCTAACCTCTCCAATCCAACCTCACTCCCTATCCATGCTAAGCTATAGAGTATCGTAACAAGTGGGGTCTGGGCGCAGCTTTGACCAGAGCCAAATGAACAATTACCCTGAGTAGGTTTAGAGAAGATGGACATCAAACAGTATATGCAACAGGTGGGTGAGCAGGCCCGCAGTGCGAGTCGTGCAATGGCTCGTGCAGAGACTACAGATAAAAATCGTGCACTGGAGATCACCGCAGCTCTGTTGGAGCAGTCAATGAGTGCGCTGTTGGCAGAGAACCAGAAAGATCTGGATGCCGGTAAAGCAAATGGACTCGATGCTGCACTGCTAGATCGTCTGGCGTTAAATGAGGAGCGGGTCAGTGGCATGGCTGAAGGGTTGCGTCAGATTGCGACGCTGCCGGACCCTGTGGGTGAGATCTCTGGTCTCAACTATCGTCCTTCCGGTATTCAGGTCGGTAAAATGCGGGTTCCTCTCGGGGTCATCGGTATCATCTACGAATCGCGCCCCAATGTGACTGCAGATGCGGCAGCACTCTGTCTCAAATCGGGTAACGCGGCAATCCTTCGTGGTGGTTCCGAGGCATTCAACTCCAATCAGGCGATTGCCAAACTGATCCATCAGGGGTTGACAGAGGCGGGGCTTCCCTCTGATGCGGTGCAGGTGGTGGAGACGGCAGATCGTGAAGCCGTCGGTGAGTTGATTACCATGAGTCGCTATGTTGACGTGATTATCCCGCGCGGTGGTAAGGGGTTGATTGAACGTATTTCCGAGAGTGCCCGTATTCCGGTGATTAAACACCTGAACGGGATCTGTCATGTCTATATTGATGATCAGGCGAATCAGCAGAAGGCGATTGATATCGCCTTTAATGCAAAAACCCACCGTTACGGGGTCTGCAATGCGATGGAGACACTGTTGGTAGCAGAGGGTATTGCTGCAGAGGTGCTGCCTCCACTGGCAGCGCAGTACCAAAGTGAGGGGGTAGAGCTACGTGGCTGTGAACAGACACAAAAGATCCTTGCGGACGTGGTTGTAGCAACCGAGGCAGACTGGGATGAAGAGTATCTGGCTCCGGTACTCTCCATTCGTGTGGTGACAGATATCGACGCTGCGATGGACCATATCCACCAGCACAGTTCAGGTCACACAGAATCAATCGTCACCGAGAGTTATGCACGTGCGCGACGCTTTATGGCGGAAGTAGACTCCAGCTCTGTAATGGTCAATGCCTCCACCCGCTTTGCCGATGGTTTTGAGTATGGGCTGGGCGCGGAGATAGGTATCAGTACCGACAAGATTCATGTACGTGGTCCTGTAGGGCTGGAGGGACTCACCTCGCAGAAATTCATCGTACTGGGAGATGGTCATATCCGTTAGGAGCTTGTCCGGGAATAGAAGTCGTAGCGAGGGAAAGCTGATTTGAGACAAATTTTGTCGAATGGTTATTTCGTCTATTCTCATGCCATAGGGTGCTGAGTGGCGATGCGACCCATTGGAATTCTGGGCGGCACCTTTGATCCGGTCCACTTCGGACATCTGCGTCCTGCACTGGAGGTGTGTGAACAGTTGGGGATGGATCATGTGCGGCTGATCCCCAGTAAGATTCCAGTACATCGATCACAACCGTTGGCCTCTTTGGAGCAGCGTGTAGAGTGGCTGCAGCAGGTGGCTGCAGAGGTGCCGCAGTTTGTGGTTGATCTGCGCGAGGTGGAGCGTGACACTCCCTCCTGGATGGTGGTGACACTAGAGTCACTGGTTACATCATTTTCACAGCGCCCACTCTGTCTGATTTTGGGGATGGATGCCTTTCTGCAGGTTGAGAGTTGGCACCGCTGGGATGAACTGCTGAGTCTTGCCCATATTGTAGTCACTCACCGTCCCGGTTTTGAGAGGCCGCAACAGGGGCGTGTTGCAGAGTTGTTGGCTGCACGAGAAAGTAATCAGGTAACGGATCTCTACCAGCTACCGCAGCAGCAAGGGGGGAGAATTTTGCTACTGCCGGTGACGCAGTTGGAGATCTCTGCAACGGTGATTCGGGAAATGGTTGCACAAGGTGAGGACCCACGCTTTCTATTGCCTGATACAATTCGCGCATCTGTTATTAATCAATACCCATTAGAAGAGTAGAGTAAACACATGTTAAGTGTAGATCAGTTGGAACAGTTGGCGGTCGATGCCCTCGAGGCGTTGAAGGGAAATGAGATTACTGTGGTTGATGTATCCGAGATGACGGATGTTACCAGCAAACTGGTGATTGCCAGTGGAACCTCCAATCGTCATGTACGATCTTTAGCCGAGAATGTTGCGATGGAGGCGAAGAGAGCGGATTACCAGCCTTTGGGGCGAGAAGGTGAAGATTCTGGAGAGTGGGTATTGGTTGATCTGGGAGAGGTGGTGGTTCATGTGATGTTGCCGGAGACCCGTGACTACTACAATCTGGAAAAATTCTGGACGGACTTCAAGCGCGAAGAGTAGCGTACCGCTACACAAATTTTCGCGCACTTTTCAGCAACTCCTGAATGAAAATCACCTTAATTGCCGTAGGACGCAAGATGCCCGCTTGGGTTGAGCAAGGGTATGCCGAGTATGCCCGTAGAATGCCCCGCGAGTGTTCTTTGGCGTTGGTTGAGATTGAGGCTGAGAAACGGGGGCGTAGCGGCTCTCCACAGCGCTGGGTCGAACAAGAGGGAAAACGGATGTTGGCGGCAATCCCCAAAGGTGATCAAGTGGTTGCACTGGATGTACAAGGTGCAACCTGGACAACAGAAAAACTGGCGACTCAACTGGAGAGGTGGATGCATACCGGTGGTGGTGTCTCGCTCTTGGTGGGTGGGGCTGATGGGCTTTCAGCGAAGTGTCTGCAGCGGGCAGACCAGCGCTGGTCTCTATCGGCGCTCACATTTCCCCATCCGCTGGTTCGGGTGGTGCTCTCAGAGCAGCTTTACCGTGCTTGGAGTGTGGTTAATCATCACCCCTACCACCGTAGCGATTAACCCCAGATTGTATCCGAGCAGGAGGCGGTATTGAGGTAAAATCAGCCGATGGATTTGCAGCCACACATTATTCTCGCCTCAGCCTCTCCAAGGCGTTCAGAGCTATTGACTCAGATTGGTGTTCGCTACCGCATAGCGGTGGCTGATATTGATGAAACAATTGCGGATGAGTCGCCACAACAGGCTGTATTACGGCTGGCTGAAGAGAAGGCAAGTACTATTTGGAAAGAGCAGGAACAGCTCAACCGTTATCCTGTATTGGGGGCAGATACCATTGTGGTCCATCAACAGAATATATTACAAAAGCCCGCTTCAGAGACAGAGGGGATGGCAATGCTGGAGTTGCTGAGTGGTGGTATGCATGAGGTGATGAGTGCGATTGCGCTGATCTCTGATACAGGGCTACAGACCGCATTAAGTGTCAGTCAGGTCACCTTTCGTGAAATTACCACGTCAGAACAGCGTGCATACTGGGCGAGTGGGGAGCCACAGGACAAGGCGGGTGGATATGCAATTCAGGGACAGGGTGCTATCTTTGTCCAGCAGCTTCAAGGCAGTTACTCTGGGGTAATGGGGTTGCCGCTCTATGAAACGTCACAGCTACTACAGCATGCGGGAGTGCAGCTACTTTGAGTACAGAGATTCTGATTAACGTGACTCCGCGAGAGACCCGTTCTGCATTGGTGGAGAATGGGGTGTTGCAGGAGATCTATATCGAGCGAAATAATCACCTTGGTATTGTGGGCAATATCTATAACGGAAAGGTGAGTCGTGTGTTACCTGGAATGCAGGCTGCGTTCGTCGATATCGGTCTAGAGCGGGCTGCTTTTCTCCATGTTTCGGATATTATCCCGCAGCATGTGAAAGAGGAGATTGAGTGTGAACAGGAGACTCTGCAGATCACCGACCTGGTCTCTGATGGGCAAGAGCTGTTGGTACAGGTGGTGAAAGATCCATTGGGAACCAAAGGAGCGAGGTTGACTATGCAGGTCTCAATCCCCTCGCGCTATCTGGTGTTTATGCCGATGGTGCAATGTATGGGGGTATCGCAGCGTATTGAAGAGGAGGAGGAACGTGAACGTTTGAGGACAATGATCCAGACTGCAGTTGCCGGTGGGGGGTATGGTGGTTTTATTGTGCGCACGGCCGGGGAGGGAATTCCGCAAGAGGATCTGCTGCATGAAGCAAAATTGCTCTATAAGATCTGGGCATCGATTCAGGAGAGTGGTAAACAGCTTAAATCACGTTCACTGGTCCACAGTGACCTACCGCTGGAGCTGCGCATCATTCGAGATCAGCTCAAGGATAGTGTGGAGCGGCTTAGAATTGACTCGAAACGTAGCTGGGAGAAGTGTCGTGATTTTGCCGCCCGTTTCAATCCGGAGCTAGCCTCTCGGGTGGAGTATTATCCGGGAGAGTGCCCGATCTTTGACCTCTATTCTGTGGAGGATGAGATACAGAAAGCACTGCAGCGAAAGGTGCCGCTGAAATCAGGGGGCTATCTGATTATCGACCAGACCGAGGCGATGACCACCATTGATGTCAATACCGGCTCTTTTGTGGGGCACCATAACCTGGAAGAGACCATCTTCAAGACCAATTTGGAGGCAACGCAGGCGATTGCACGTCAGTTACGGCTGCGAAACCTGGGCGGGATCATTATTCTTGACTTGATTGATATGGAAGATGAGCAGCACCGTCAGCAGGTAATGCGTTTGCTACAGAAGTGTCTGGATCAAGATCATGCGCGGACCCATATCAGCGTAGTCTCTTCGCTGGGGTTGGTGGAAATGACCCGTAAAAGAACCCGTGAAAGCCTGGAGCATGTACTGTGTCAGACCTGTCCAACCTGTGAAGGGCGTGGTTACCTGAAAACCCCGGAGACTGTCTGTTATGAGGTCTTCCGTGAAATTATTCGCGAATCTCGACAGTTTGAAGATGCCAGAGAAATTCTGGTTCTGGCAGCGCAGGAGATTACTGATCTATTACTGGATGAGGAGTCGAGCAGTCTTGCTGAGCTGGAAGAGTTCATCGGTAAACCAGTCCGGCTGCAGGTAGAGACCTTCTACACGACAGAACAATTTGATGTTGTACCCGTCTAGCCAGCAATTTTTACGTTCACTTTGGGGTACGTTCTGGATACTGTGTTCAACAGGGTTAGTGGTTGTGGCTGTGTTGGTGATACTGCTACGCCTCTCTCTTCCGGCACTGCCTTTTTATAAGCAAGAGATCAGAGATTGGCTGCAGGCAGAAACGGGTGTGCCGATTGAGTTTGAGGGGGTCACTGCACAGCTGGATGGTCGGTTTTTACAGATTGAAGTGGTTGGTGTCAGCCTGCAGAAAGAGGGGGGAGGTAGTGCTCAGGTTACGCTGGCTGGTGGAAGCTTGAAGATTGACCTGCTGCACTCACTCAGTGCAGGAGAGCTGATATCTACCGGCATTCTGCTGCGTAACCCTTCGATAGCATTCGAGCATCAATTTCAATCCATTCTTGCGATGGCACAAATCAATACAGCAGAGGAGGGTAATATGCCTGTTCTCCTCTCCTGGTTATTGAGGCAACCAAGTGTGGTTGTTGAGAATGCAACACTGCAGTTGTTACAAGAACAGAGAGAGGGAAGTGAAAGCGGATTACAGTGGAAATTAGCAGATATTCATTTCGATTGGATCAACTCAGGTTATCGCCATCAGGCAACGGGAACCTTGGTGCTGGATGGAGAGAACCCTTCACCCGTTACACTCAAGCTGGAGTGGTTTGGTGATCTGCTGAGTGAAAATGGTTGGGATGGGCTGATGTATCTTGAAGCCCCTTCGACCCATTTGGTTACCCTGATTGGTGGCGAAGCCAACCAGATGAAAGGTCTGGCCCAGGGGACGGGCCATATTGAATTTTGGGGGGAGTGGCTCTCCGGGAAGTTGGAAAAGGGACGGGCTTCTCTGCGGCGGGACGAGGCGTTCAAGGATGAACCGGGTTTGAAAGTAGGGGAGTTCCACTGGAAGAGAGAGGGAGAGGTTGCGTGGCGCTTGCAAATGGAGAAACTGGCATGGGGTGGAGAGTCGGATAAGCAGAGCCATCCAACCTCGGCATTGGTCAAATATCTGCAGGACAAAACGGGTCAGGAGCTGATATTGGGGGCAGTTGACCGTATCCGTCTGGTCCCTTCCCCCGCGCTCTCAGGACTCTATGCTACGGTCATGCACGGCGAGAGTGGGGCGCTGGTTTCCGGTGATTTGCATGATGTGAAGTTTCGCTCCTACCCGAATAAAGAGAGTCTCTTTAATCAGATTGAATCCAAAATGGTGTTGAGTAATATCTCTGTGCAAGGGGTGAAGCAGGCGGCGGGGCTGGGTGTGGCGGGGGTCAATGGAAAACTCCATCTCAATGAACAGGAGGGGTTCTTTATGCCGGCTAATCAGCCCATATTTGCCTCGCTTCAGCACTATTATCCAGATCCTCAACAGTTGACGCTAGAGCAAGGGTTGGTCAGTTGGAGAAGACGCTCAAGAGCACTGTTGCTCTCCTTTCGTGGTATTGAAGGTGAGATTGGTGCGCTGCGCTTGCAGGGAGGAGGGCAGTTGCTGCTACCAGGGGGGGGGCAGTCCCCCTTTCTGGATGTTAATGCCCATATTCAGGTACAGCGTATTGCCGATCTCATTCAGCAATTACCTGAACGCCAGTTGAGGCCGGAATTAGTTGGCTGGCTAAATGAATCACTACTCTCCGGTAAATTGATTGATGGAAAAATTAAGCTCAAAGGAGCGCTGAATCAGTTCCCGTTTGAGCAGGGTGAAGGGCTGTTTCAGGCAGATTTACAAGTACAGGATCTCTATCTGAAGTATGCCGATGAGTGGCCAACGGTGACCCATAGTCAGGCAGAAATTCACTTTAACAATGGAGCGATGCGCGCAAAATTGAAGGAGGGAAAGCTGGATGGCCATCCGATCCACAATATCTCTATCCATAGTGACAAGATTGTAGATGGGCCGTTTGAGGTGCATGGACAGTTGGTCAGTGAGAGTCCCAAACTGCTTCGCACACTCGAAAATACCCCCCTAAGCGCCCAGGCAAGACAGCTGAACTCTGTGGTGACCATGTCCGGCTATGCTCTGCTGGAGTTGGATGTTGTGATCCCTGTTGATGAGAGTCCGCTGCAGGTCGATGGACGAGTTGAGTTGCATGATAATCAACTGAATGTTGCTGCACTGGATCTTCAGATTGATCAGCTGAAAGGGAATGTTGAGTTTAACCATGATGGAGTGATGATAGAGGGTGTTCAAGGGGTCATGTTGGGTGGGCCTGTCCTGATTACCGCATTTACCTCAGAAACTGAACAGCAACCGGAGGTGGTGATTGGTTTGGAGGGGGCGCTTCAGGGGGCTGCTTTAGAGCATTGGTTCGGTCTGGCAGAGATGAAGGCCCCGCTGTTTCAATCAGAAAGTAAAACAGAGTGGAGTGGGCGCCTCAAAATTCAGAGGGAAGATATCGATATTCATCTCTATTCTGAGTTGCAGGGCGTTCAATTAAATACACCAGAACCCTTTAATAAAAGTGCTGAGGCTCGATGGCCTGCGACGCTGTCGATGAAAGTACGTTCCGGAGAGGTTGAAAGTATGCAGGTCTCGATGCCGGAACATCTACATGCCACCCTCTACAAAGGCAAGGCAGCAGCACCGTGGAAAGGGCGTCTTTTTTTCGGAGATCGAGAGCAGACCTTGCCGGCGGGTGAGCTGCGTGATGGCCTGGAATTGATTGGGGCGCTGGAGGAGATTGATTTGGGGGCCTGGTATGATCTGTCGGTATTGATGCGGCAGGAGGGGGCGGTCAATCATGGGTTGAATAGTGTTCGCTTCGGGCATCTATTATTGACAGCAGATAGAGCGAGCCTGTTTGGGCAAAAACTGGATCAGCTTGTGTTGAAGGTGGAGCGTAGAGAGCAGCAATCGATCCATGTGGAACTCAGTAGTGAACAGATTGAAGGAAGTATCTTGGTGCCGCATGATTCGGCAGAGAAGTGGGTGGTTGACCTGAGTCACCTGCAGCTGGGGGAAGAGGTTTCCGGAATGGAGGAAGATAGTGCTGTAGTGGTGCAGAGTCAGCGTGTTGAGTTTGATCCGTCAAAAATGCCTGCAATGGATCTGTCGAGTCAGAAAACGGTCATTAATGGTATCGATTTTGGTACCCTGGCACTGCAGGCACACTCTACGAAGAGTGGCCTGTTTTTTGATGATGTGGTGCTCAAGTCGGATGTGATGAATGTCTCTGCACAGGGGAGTTGGTTACAGAGAGAGGGAAAACCGATCTCCAAATTCAATATCAACCTGTACGGGGATCAGTTGGGGTCAATCCTCTCACTGTTCGGTTATGGGGGAGATATTGATCGGGGCAAGAGCTCGATACATGTGAAGGCAGAGTGGCCTGACCGTCCGACCGAGTTCTCCTTGAGCACAATAGAGGGGGAGCTGGAGCTCTCTGTCGAGAAAGGGCAGTTGAAGGATGTTGATCAGGGGATTGGTAGAGTTTTCGGCTTGTTGGGAATCCATACGTTGGTGCGCCGCCTAACGCTCGATTTTTCAGACCTGACCGATCAGGGGTTTCCGTTTGATACCATTTACGGCACCTTTAGCCTGTTGGATGGAAACGCTCATACACGTAATCTTGTACTGGACGGTCCGGCAGCCAAGATTAAAGTGGAGGGTCGAACCGGGATTGTTGCACAGGATTATGATCAGATTGTTGCGGTGAGCCCGAAAATCTCTGAAACGCTACCTGCAACAGGGGCGCTGTTGGCAGGGCCGGCAGGTGCTGTAGTGGGATCGGTGGTGTTGCTCTACCAGAAACTGTTTAGTGAGGATGAGATTGCCTTGACACGATATACTCTGACAGGCCAGTGGGACGATCCACAACTCGAAGAGATTAGAAAAGTGAGTGCCCCTGTATTTGAGCCAGAATACCCTTGACGTTCTGGCACTCCAAAGATCCACTATGCACCCCTCTATTTTCAGTTTCTTGTGCGATGTTTGAGGCGCGAACAGGATCTGCAGAGTACCATTGCCCACAATCTAAGAAGAGCACTCAATACTAGGAGTTAAAGATCAGGATGAACCATTTGGAGTTGGCAACAAATCAGCTACTCGTACCCGGAGGGATTTCACAGCAAGAGATCCAGAACACGTTGCACCATATTATGGAGCGAGGTATGGATTATGCTGACCTCTATTTTCAGCAAAGTACCCATGAGTACTGGTCGCTGGAAGATGGGGTAGTGCGTGATGCAAGTTACGATATCGATTCTGGGGTGGGGGTGCGAGCGGTACAGGGTGAAAAGACCGGTTTTGCCTATTCAGATGAGATGAGTGCAGCATCATTGATGCAGGCTGCGAGTTCGGCACGCATTATCTCCAGTAGCGGGCAGGCGGGAGAGGTCAGGGTAGCAGCTGCGAAGGACTCTGGAGGCTCTCTTTACCCGGCAGAGAACCCTTTGCAATCAGTGACGGCAGAGAAGAAAGTTGAGCTGTTGCAAAACCTGGATCAGTGGGCACGGGGAGCAGACCCCAGGGTGATACAGGTGATGGCGAGTCTGACGGCAGCCTATGATGTGGTACTGGTTGCGGGTAGTGATGCTACCTTGGCGGCAGATGTCCGTCCGCTTGTACGTCTCAACGTCTCTGTGATCGTAGAGCAGGGGGGGCGTAGAGAAACGGGTTCCTACGGCTTTGGGGGGCGCTCAGACCTCTCTTTACTGTTTGTCTCGGGGCGTGCTGAGGCGGCAGCCAAAGAGGCCGTTCGGCAGGCGCTGGTGAACCTGGAGGCAGAGGATGCTCCCGCAGGGAATATGGAAGTAGTGCTTGGAAATGGCTGGCCTGGTGTGTTGCTGCATGAGGCTGTGGGGCATGGGTTAGAGGGTGACTTTAACCGTAAGGGAACTTCGGCATTTTCTGGGCGCATCGGTGAACAGGTTGCCAACCCACTCTGTACCGTAGTGGATAATGGCGCGATGGAGGGGCGACGTGGATCGCTTAATATTGACGATGAGGGGACCCCTACACAGAGCACTACATTAATTGAAAATGGAATTTTGAAGGGTTACATGCAAGATAAAGTGAATGGTAGATTGATGGGTGGGGCCTCAACGGGTAATGGTCGCAGAGAGTCCTACGCGCATTTACCGATGCCTCGAATGACCAACACCTATATGTTGCCGGGTGAGCACACCCGTGAGGAGATGATTGCTTCTGTTGAGCGTGGTATTTTTGCGGTAAATTTCGGGGGAGGGCAGGTTGATATCACCTCAGGTAAATTTGTCTTTTCAGCCAATGAGGCCTATCTCATTGAGAAAGGGCAGATCAAACAGCCGCTGCGGGGGGTCACCTTGATAGGCAATGGCCCGGAGGTGATGTCGAATATCTGTATGGTGGGAGATGATCTTAAACTCGATTCGGGGATTGGTGTGTGTGGTAAAGAAGGGCAAAGTGTCCCTGTTGGGGTTGGTCAACCTACGTTAAAAGTGAGTGAATTAACCGTAGGGGGGACAGAAGTATGATCGATCAAGAGCAGAAGTTACTGGAAACACTCACACAACAGATTCTGGATGAAGCAAAGCGCCAGGGTGCAACAGCCGCTGAGGCGGGTAGTCAGGTGGATCAGGGGTATACCACCTCAGTGCGCATGGGTGACGTGGAGACGATTGAACACCATAAAGATCGCGGTATGGGGGTTACGGTCTATTTTGGAAACCGCAAAGGGACCGCGAGTACCAGTGACTTTTCACCGCAAGCGGTGCAACAGACGGTGCGTTCGGCCTGTGATATTGCACGTTACACCCAGGAAGACCCTTATGCAGGGCTGGCAGATCCTGAGCAGTTGGCAACAGAGTTTCCTGATCTGGAGCTGAGCCAGTCTTGGTCTACAGGGGTGGAGGAGAGTGTGGAGCTGGCCAAGCGTTGTGAACAGGCGGCACTGGATTATGATGCACGGATTGTCAATTCAGAAGGGGGTTCTGTCAGTAGCCACCACTCAATTCGGTTCTATGGGAACAGCAACGGTTTTCTATCCGGGTACGATGCGACTCGGCACGGAATCAGCTGTTCAGTGATCGCCCAGACCCAGGGGGCTGATGAGATGCAGCGAGATTACTGGTATAGCTCGGCGCGTGACCCGGAACAGTTGGGAGATGCGGCAGAGATTGGCCGGCGTGCAGCACAGCGGGCAGTGGATCGACTCGATAGTCGAAAAGGGATGACCTGCCAGGTGCCGGTCCTGTTTGATGCAACCATTGCAGGGGGGTTATTAGGGCACTTGATTGGGGCGATTCGAGGTGGAAACCTCTACCGTAAAGCCACTTTTTTGCTCGACCATTTAGGGAAACCTATTTTTCCTCAAGAGATTTCCATCTACGAAGAGCCATTGTTGAAGCGGGCCTCAGCCAGTGCCCCTTTTGATAGTGACGGGGTGGCTACACGTGCTCAAAATTTTGTGACCGATGGGGTCCTGTCCAGTTATGTGCTGGACAGCTATTCTGCGCGCCGCCTGGAGATGCAGACCACCGGTAATGGCGGAGGTGTGCGTAACTTGAGAATGACCCACGGGACGCTGGATCAAGAGGGGCTATTGAAGAAAATGGGGACAGGGTTGTTGGTTACCGAATTGATGGGGCAAGGGGTTAACACCATTACCGGTGACTACTCGCGTGGTGCTGCAGGTTTCTGGGTAGAGGGTGGAGAGATCGCCTACCCGGTCGATGAAATCACCATTGCGGGTAATCTGAAAGAGATGTTTGGTTCAATTGTTGAATCAGGCGCAGATATCGATCCCAGAGGCAATATACAGGTAGGCTCTATTTTGATTGAACAGATGAGTATTGCCGGCGAGTAGCCGTTTAAAATTAGTAACGATTCAGCTCACCCCTGAAATCCGCCATTTCGGCGTTCAAAAATGGTCATTTACACGTGTAACACTACGAGCTATGCTCGCGGTCACCTAAGGATAAGCTCACATTTTCTGCCTTGAGCGGGTGAATTTCAGGGGCAACCTGAACAGCTGCTATCAAATTCTTTAACCTTTTTCGTAACCTCTGAATCGTTATTAAAATCAACAGGTAAAAAAATGGCCGACCCGTAAGGGTCGACCATCTCTTATTCAGTTTTCCAAAGTAATATTTACATTACACGGATCTGGGCATTCATCCGGCTCTTGTGACGAGCCGCTTTGTTGCGGTGAATGAGTCCATTTTTTGCTGCGATGTCCAGTGCTGAGGATGCGCTCTTGTAGAGAGCCTCTGCCTCTTCACGATTGCCGGATTCGATTGCAGCCAATGCCTTCTTGAGGCTGGTGCGCATCATAGAACGGCGGCCCTGATTGTGAGTACGTCTTTTGTCAGCCTGACGTGCACGTTTGCGAGCTTGTAGTGAATTTGCCAAGGGTCTCTCCTGAGGAAATTTGGTTTTACTTAAATAGAATAACAGTATCTAAAAACGAGCCGCGTATTTTCTTCGTTTTCTAACGGGGTGTCAATTGTTATCATGGGAATAATGATGAACTTTCTGAAAAATCTTCTATTTTGACCACTAAACTACTGAAGTCTACCTTGATTGTCAGCCTGATGACCATGCTCTCCCGTGTTCTTGGGTTGGTGCGTGATATTGTCTTTGCCCGCTATTTTGGGGCGGGAGGGGTGATGGATGCCTTTGTGGTCGCCTTTAAAATCCCCAATTTCCTGCGTCGACTGTTTGCCGAGGGGGCCTTCTCGCAAGCTTTTGTGCCGGTACTGTCGGAGAGGCGCTCTAATGGATCAGAGCTGGAGGTGCGACAGTTGACGGATGCAGTGGCCGGTACATTGGGGGGGGTACTGTTGCTGGTGACGGTCATCGGCGTGGTCGCAGCACCACTCTTTATCATGCTGTTTGCCCCTGGATTTGTCGGTGAGAGTGACCGTTTCGAGTTGGCAACGGGCATGTTACGCATTACCTTCCCCTATCTGCTGCTGATCTCACTCACCGCCTTTGCTGGTGGTATCCTCAACACCTATAGCCGTTTTGCCATTCCAGCGGTGACGCCGGTCTTTCTCAACCTCTCGATGATTGCTGCTGCAATCTGGCTCTCCCCAATGATGGAGGTGCCGGTGACCGCACTGGCCTGGGGGGTATTGGTCGGTGGAGTGGTGCAGCTGCTATTCCAGATTCCAGCACTACTCAAATTGGGGATGTTGCCACGCCCCCGTTTTCGCTGGCACGACTCCGGGGTACGCAAAATCATCAAACTGATGATTCCTACGCTGTTCGGTGCCTCAGTGGCACAGATCAATCTGCTGTTGGATCTGGTGATCGCCTCATTGATTACCGCAGGCAGTATGTCCTGGCTCTACTACTCCGACCGCTTAATGGAGTTTCCATTGGGAGTCTTCGGTATCGCCCTCTCTACAGTGATCCTTCCCAAACTTTCAGGGCACTTTGCGGAAGAGAACCATGAAGCCTTTAACCGCACCATGGATTGGGCATTAAGGTTGGTAGTGCTGATTGCGCTCCCCGCCAGTGCAGGGCTTTTTCTACTGGCTGAACCGATGTTGGCTCTGCTGTTTCAGCGTGGCGAATTTACGGCCTACGATGTTGA
The DNA here is from genome assembly GCA_013349825.1 of Gammaproteobacteria bacterium. Lineage (GTDB taxonomy): Bacteria > Pseudomonadota > Gammaproteobacteria > Thiopontia. The sequence continues at coordinate 26,778 of DUYW01000005.1, forward strand.
TATGGCGGCTGTTAGCTTGATGGCCTATTCACTTGGTCTGGTGGGGTTTATTCTGGTAAAGGTGCTGATTAATGGCTATTTTTCACGTCAGGATACCCGTACACCGGTCAAATACGGGCTGGTGGCAATGGTCTCCAATATGGGGCTTAATATTCTCTTCGTCGGGTTGATGGTGCAGGCAGAGTATGGTGCACCCCATGCCGGTTTGGCGCTGGCCACAGCAGGGTCCTCTCTGCTCAATGCATGGCTGCTCTATCGTGGTTTGCAACAGCGGCAAGTCTATCGACCGCTAGCGGGCTGGCGGCATCATCTGCTGCAGGTGGTGCTGGCGTTGACTGCGATGTCCCTCTTTCTCTACTGGAGTGGCGGGCTGTTTGAGGGGTGGTTGGATGAGCTGCTCTGGTACCGAATTGCCCTGTTGAGCGGGGTCATTGTAGCTGCTGCCGGGATCTATTTTACTGTGCTCTATCTATTCGGAATGCGGTCTGCGCAACTGCGATACGATACGGTAGAATAGTACGATGGAACTGATTCGCGGACTGCACAACCTCAAGGCGCACCATCATGGCTGCGTTGCTACCATAGGCAATTTTGATGGGGTCCATCTGGGGCATCAACATGTCTTGGGTGAGCTGGCTGAGAAGGCAGAAGAGATGAAGTTGCCGGCAGTGGTCATCACCTTCGAACCACAGCCGCAGGAGTTTTTTATCCCAGACCGTTGTCCTGGACGTCTCACCCGTTTCCGGGAGAAGATCAAGGCGTTGCGACGTCTGGCTGTTGATCGGGTCTTTACCCTCCACTTCAGTCAGAAGCTGGCTGCGATGGAGCCGGAAGATTTTATTCAGCAGGTTTTGGTTGATGGGTTGGGTGTGCGTTACCTGGTGGTAGGGGATGATTTCCGGTTCGGGCAGAAGCGCCGAGGTAGCTTTGAAATGTTGCAGCAAGCGGGGCAAGAACACGGTTTCCAGGTGGTCAACATGCACACCTTTCAGCTGGCGGGGGAGCGGGTCAGTAGCACGCTGATTCGCCAATCATTGAAAGAGGGAGATCTTGACCATGCAGAGATTCTGTTGGGTCGTCCCTATCGGATGTGCGGGCGCGTTGCCCATGGACACAAGCGGGGGCGACAGATCGGTTTTCCAACCGCCAATATCCATCTTCACCGTAAGGTCTCGCCGATTGAGGGGGTGTTTGCGGTCGAAATGTTCGGGGTTGAGGGTGAGCCGGTATCCGGTGTTGCCAATGTCGGAACGCGTCCGACTGTAAATGGAACCCGGACCGTACTGGAGGTTCATCTGCTCAATTTTGAAAGGGATATCTATGGAAGTCATGTCTCGGTTGATTTTCTCAAGAAGATTCGCAATGAGCAGAAGTTTGACTCCTTTGAGCTATTGAAGGAGCAGATCCTGATCGATGCCACACAGGCTCGGGATTATTTTACGGCCCGTTATGCCATGTGATGACCACTACTGGAGCGTAGCTATAGCACTCGAACCAATTGGATGGGTTGAGCGCCTTGTTTCCAGACCTGCAATCGATGATCTCTGCCTAAGGAACCCCTGATAAAGTGAAATTACTGGTAAAATGGACTCCTTTCAGGCCCATTCCCCCCAAAGTGGAATGAACTATTGGTAGTTTTACGGATCAACGCAGTGGCAAATAATTACAAAGAGACACTTAACCTCCCCAAGACCGGCTTCCCGATGAAGGCGAACCTCGCCAATCGTGAACCCAACTTCCTGAAGAACTGGGGGAAGATCGACCTCTACCGCAAGATGCGGGAACAGGGCGCTGATAAGCCAAAGTTCATTCTCCATGATGGGCCTCCCTACGCCAATGGCGATATTCATATCGGTCATGCGGTCAATAAAATTCTCAAGGATATGATCCTCAAATCACGCGCACAGATGGGGTTTGATACCCCCTATGTACCGGGTTGGGATTGCCACGGTCTACCGATTGAACTCAATGTGGAGAAAAAATGGGGTAAACCGGGGCGTAAGCTGGATGCCAAGGCCTTCCGTCAGAAGGCGCGAGAGTATGCGGCACGTCAGGTTGATGGGCAGAAGAGAGATTTTCAGCGTCTCGGTGTGCTGGGTGACTGGGAGAACCCCTATCTGACCATGGATTTCCAGTTTGAGGCGGACATCATCCGCGCGCTGGGCAAGATTGTTGAAAATGGTCATCTACACAAGGGAGAGAAACCGGTCCACTGGTGTACGGACTGCGGCTCTGCGTTGGCAGAGGCGGAGGTGGAGCATGAAGACAAGACCTCACCGGCGATTGATGTCCGCTTTAAGGTGGTTGATGAAAGCGGATTCCTTCAGCGTTGCAATCTGCAGGCTGAGGGAAATGGCCCGCTCTCCATGGTGATCTGGACCACCACTCCGTGGACTCTGCCGGCCAACCAGGCGGTGGCACTCCATCCCGATTTTGAATATCTGTTACTGCAGATTGGTTCCGGTGCAGCAAGAGAGCGTCTGTTGCTGGCTGAAGCGCTATATGAAGAGGTGTTACAGCGCGCTGATCTTGGTGAGTCGCAAGTTCTTGGGCGTTGTAGTGGCGCGGCTCTGGAAGGGGTACAGCTCAACCACCCGTTCTATGATCGACAAGTACCGGTCATCCTCGGTGACCATGTGACCCTCGAAGCGGGTACCGGCGCAGTCCATACAGCTCCGGGTCATGGCCAGGAAGACTACGTGGTGGGCATGAAATACGATTTACCGGTCCATAATCCAGTTGGCCCTAACGGCTGTTTTATCGATAGTACTGAAATCTTCGCGGGGGAGCATGTCTTTAAGGCCAATGACCATGTGTTGGAGGTATTAAATGAGCAGGGTGCACTGCTCTGTATGGAGAAGATCCGTCACAGTTACCCACACTGCTGGCGTCACAAGACCCCAATCATCTTTCGCGCAACACCACAGTGGTTTATTGGTATGGATCAGGCTGCGTTGAGAAGCGATGCAATGAGGTCGATTCGGGGGGTGCGCTGGATGCCAGACTGGGGGCAGGCAAGAATTGAGGGAATGGTAGAGAATCGCCCTGACTGGTGTATCTCGCGTCAGCGTACCTGGGGTGTGCCGATTGCACTGTTTATTGATAAAGAGAGTGGTAATCCGCATCCTGATACCGTGCGTTTGATCGAAGAGGTAGCGCAACGTGTTGAACAGCAAGGAATCGATGGCTGGTTTGAGATGGAACCGTCAGAGCTGCTGGGGGATGAGGTGGAGCAGTACCAGAAGGTGACGGATACGCTGGATGTCTGGTTTGACTCGGGTGTCACTCATCGTGCAGTACTGGATCGTCATAACCAACTGTCGCGCCCTGCCGACCTCTATCTGGAGGGGTCTGATCAGCACCGTGGCTGGTTCCAGTCTTCACTGCTCACCTCGGTAGCAATGTATGGTGAGGCACCCTACCGGCAGGTGCTGACCCACGGCTTTACCGTCGATAAAGATGGTAAGAAGATGTCCAAATCGCTTGGTAATGTGGTTGCACCGCAGAAGGTGATTCAGCAGCTGGGTGCTGATATTATCCGTCTTTGGGTCTCATCAACCGATTACCGGGGGGAGATGACAGTCTCTGACGAGATTTTGCACCGGATGGCTGACGCCTATCGCCGAATCCGCAATACCACCCGTTTCTTGTTATCCAATCTCAATGGTTTTGACCCTGCAGTGGATGTATTGAAGCCAGAGCAGATGTTGTCGCTGGACCGCTGGGCGGTCGACCATGCAGTCCGTCTGCAGCAGGAGATTATTGAAGCCTATGAGGAGTACAACTTCCATCTGATCTTCCAGAAAATTCACAACTTCTGTTCGGTGGAGATGGGTGGTTTCTATCTCGATATCATCAAGGATCGTCAATACACCACCCAGAGCGAGAGTCGGGCGCGTCGCTCTACCCAGACGGCGATGTATCACATTGTTGAGGCGATGGTGCGTTGGCTGGCCCCAATCACCAGCTTTACTGCTGATGAGATTTGGAGCTTCCTGCCGGGCGAACGGAGTGATAGTGTCTTTCTTGAGACCTTCTACAAGGGGCTGTTCAGGATGGAGGATGGACACCTGGATGCCGAGTCATGGGGGCAAATACTGGCGGTGCGTACCGAGGTGGCTCGTCCACTGGAGGCGTTACGTAGCAGCAAAACCATTGGCTCCGGCCTGGATGCTGAAGTCGATCTCTATTGTGATGAAACACTTTATGCGTTGTTATCTAAACTGGAAGATGAACTGCGTTTTGTATTGATCACCTCCTATGCACGAATTTATCCAATGGGTGATGCACCTGAGGATGCGGAGAGTAGTGAACTGGATTCGTTGAAAGTGAAGGTCAGTGCCTCCGGGTATGAGAAATGCGTACGCTGCTGGCACCATCGTGAGGATGTGGGTAGTAATAGCGACCATCCAGAGCTGTGTGGTCGTTGTGTAGAGAATGTGGCGGGCGATGGCGAACAGCGCGACTATGCATAATGGTGAGCCAGAATCTTCTGTTCAAGAGGAGGAAGATCGCGGTAGCCCACTGTTGATATGGCTACGTCTCTCTGCCTTGGTACTGTTCCTGGACCAGGCTACCAAAATTCTGGCAGAGTACTCGCTGGAACTCTATCAGCGGGTCGAATTGCTGCCGTTTATGAATCTCACCCTGATGCAAAATCATGGAGCCGCCTTCAGTTTTTTGGCCGATCAGGATGGTTGGCAGCGCTGGTTTTTTGTGGTGCTGACACTGGTGATTACAGTCTTTTTACTACGTTGGCTGCGCTCACTACCGGAGAGCGCTCAAGGGGAGGCGGTTGCCATCTCCCTGATTATTGGCGGGGCTGTTGGTAACCTGATTGACCGGGTACAGTATGGTTATGTGATCGACTTTCTGGATTTTCATGCCATGGGATGGCACTGGCCCACTTTTAATATCGCCGATAGTGCGATTGCGATTGGTGCGATGATCCTCATCTGGGGTTCGTTTTTTGGAAACGAAGAAGAGAATAATGCGGTATGATTCACTGTAACTTTTATTAAAATAATCCGTAACGGATCGAACGATCATGACTGACTCAACGCTCTCCAAACGTATCGATGACTATCGCCTGTCTCTGGGAGGGAAGGAGTATGTCCCGCTGATGCTGGGGGGTATGGGAGTCGACATCTCTACGCGTGAACTGGCGCTGGTATTTGCTGAACAGGGCGGCATTGGACACCTCTCCGATGCAATGGTGCCGACCGTGATCGACAAGCAGTTCAAGACCCGCTATGTGGGGGATCGACTGAAGCAGTTCAAGGCTAATNTCGGTAATCCGGACAAGTCGATTGCCCAGTTTGATCTGGGCGAGTTGCGTGAAGCACAGACTCGCCATGTTGATGAGGCGATGTCAGCCAAGCGTGGTGATGGGGGGGTCTTCATCAATTGTATGGAGAAGCTCACCATGAATAACCCAAAGGAGACCCTCAAGGTACGCCTCAATGCGGCCCTAGATGCAGGGATTGATGGTATCACCCTGAGTGCAGGCCTCCATCTGGGGTCGCTGGATCTAATTAAAGAGAACCCTCGATTCCGTGAGGCACCGATCGGTATTATCGTCTCCTCGGTGCGTGCATTGAAACTATTTCTCAAGCGTGCAGCGCGTCTGGATCGGCTGCCGGACTTTGTGGTGGTCGAGGGGCCTCTGGCGGGAGGACATCTCGGTTTTGGGTTGGATTGGGCCCAGTATGATCTGGCAACGATTACTCAAGAGGTGATCGCCTACCTGCGTGAGAGTGACCTCACCATTCCGGTGATTCCAGCCGGTGGTATCTTTACCGGTACCGATGGTGTGGAGTATCTGGAGTCTGGTTCATCGGCAATTCAGGTCTCAACCCGCTTCACGATCACTGAAGAGTGTGGTCTGACGGAGGTCGCTAAAAAGGCCTATTTTGCAGCAGAAGAGGAGGATATTGAGGTCAATACCCTCTCTCCAACCGGATATCCGATGCGTATGCTCAAGAGCAGCCCTGCAATCAATTCCGGGATTCGTCCCAACTGTGAGTCGTATGGTTATGTGTTGGACGGCAAAGGAAAATGTAGTTATATCGAGGCCTATAATGAGGCTGTTGCCGCCCACCCCGATGAGAAAAAGATCTCTGTAGAGGATAAAATCTGCCTCTGTACTCATATGCGTAAATACAAGGTGTGGACTTGCGGTCATTACACCTATCGCCTGAAAGATACCGTCAAACAGGCGGAGGATGGTAGTTATCAGCAGCCAGCTGCAGAGCATGTCTTTAAGGACTATCAGTTCAGCAGTCACAACGAGATCAAAAAGCCTGGGTAGTTTAAGAGCCTGTCCGAGAATAGAAGTCGTAGCGAAGGGAAGCTGATTTGAGACAGATTTCATCATCGTTTAACGAAAAGGATGATGAAATATGGCCAAATCCAGCTTTTCCGCAGTAGGCTCTCCATTCTCGGACAGGCTCTCGGCTGTCCTCGCAGGAGATACCTCGCAACAGCAGGCTGAGTCACTGGCAGCACAGCTAGAGCTACCGTTGGCTGCATCAAGGGAGGATTTTGATTTTTTTCTCACCTATGTTGACCACGTTCTTCAACTGCAAAAAAGTCACTCTGGAATTGGAGGGGTCTATGCCGACTTTGTTTCCGGCAAGGTGGGCCACCGTTTTCGTTTTGGCGGTGGCAAGGGGCAGTTGATCGCCCGGGCGGTTGGGTTGAAAAAGGGCCAACTGCCGGAGGTGTTGGACCTTACCGCAGGGCTGGGGCGGGATGGCTTTGTTCTGGCATCACTCGGCTGTTCAGTGAGGTTGCTGGAGCGCTCCCCGATTGTCGCGGCACTACTACAGGATGGCCTGCAGCGGGCAGCAGAGGATGCTGGGGTGGCTGAGGTGATTGAGCGAATGCAGTTGATTCAGGCGGATTCAATACACTATCTTCAGAACCTGCAAAACAGGCAGACTCCGGATGTCTGTTATCTCGACCCGATGTATCCGCACACCAAAAAGAGCGCCTTACCGGGTAAAGAGATGTTGCTGTTTCGTGAGGTTGTGGGTGAAGATCTGGATAGTGGCGACGTTTTGGCGTTAGCCCGAAAAGTGGCATCCAAACGGGTGGTGGTGAAGCGCCCCCGAAAAGCGGACTATCTGGCGGGTGAAAAGGCAGACTTTCAGATGTTCGGTAAAAGTACCCGTTATGATATCTATCTGCCAGATATCCCTCTAAGAAACCCTTGATGGAGATTGAGATGAGTCGACAACTATTGATTATGCGCCATGCCAAGTCAGATTGGGGGAGTGGCATCAGCAGTGATTTTGAGCGCCCGTTAAATCGGCGCGGTAGTGAGGATGCCCCCCGTATGGGGCGGTGGATGACAACAGAAGGGTTAGAGCCCGACTATATTTTGGCGTCTCCTGCGCAACGCGCTCGCGAGACGGTGTTGGCGGTGTGTGCTGAACTGGAGACGGATGAGTCCGACATTCATTGGGAGCCGCGAATCTATGAGGCTTCAGTAGACACCCTGGTTGAACTGCTTGAGGCGGTGCCGGCAGAGGTGACCCGTATATTGATGGTGGGACACAATCCTGGGCTTGAAGGTGTAGTACAGAGGCTCAGTGGTGCAGGAGTTCCTCTGAGTGAAAATGGCAAAGGATTCACTACAGCCAATCTGGCACAGTTGGAGATCCCTATGGCGGGTGAGATGTTGGGGTACCAGTGTGCCCGATTGATCGGTGTGACCCGTCCTTCAGACCTGAAATAATCACAATTGGCCGAAGGTAAATTGGAGAGAAATTTCGTAATCATTACTTGAAATATAATTAATTGCTTATATTCTATATTTAAGAGGATTTATTGGTTTATAGATAAAGATAAGGAGAAATATGATGAAAGGTTCTATTCTAAAAGTACTTTTTGCTCTATTCATTGCCTTTACCATCTCTGGTTGTTCACTCAAACCGATGATGATTGATGAGCGGGTCAGCCCCTATAGTGTGGAGGAGACCATTGAAAAGATCCGGCTCAATGCGACCGAGATCGGCTGGGTGGTGCCCGGAGTGAAGAATATGAACAGGTCGGTCAAGAAACATAGCGGTAAAGAGATCGGTGCTCCGGTGCGTATTGTAGAGCTCTGTAATGCAGACCATGCCAGTGCAATTCTGTCAGATGAGAACGGTCGCTACTCTGCACTGTTGATGCCGTGCGCCGTTGCGGTCTACCAGAAAGAGGATGGACAGACCTATGTCTCTAATATGAAGGCCGGTACGGTAGGTACCATGATGGGGGGTGTGGTCGCCAAGGTGATGGGCCGAGTTGATCAGGATCAACAGAAAATTCTTCGATTCCTGGAAACTTCCACACAATAAATAGATGTATCAGGCGCACAACCCTTTGTGGACAATGCATTGCGGTTGTGCGATTAGCGGCGAATCACCTTCAACCATTTCCAGAAGTTAAGCAGACTGCCGAGTGAACCGGCAACATAGGTCCAGGCAGCAGCCTTGAGAATTTGGTGTGCAGCCTGTTGGTCGCTCTCTTTGAGGTGATGGCCTGCTTTCAATATAGGCAGTGCACGGTTAAAGCTGGCATCAAACTCTACCGGTAGTGTAGCAAGATGGACTGCAACAGGTGCTCCCATGCTGATCAGTCCAGCCAGAAACAGGATCAGTGCCGGAAGAGGTCTGCGCGAGAGGATGGCAATCACCGGAGAGGCCATCAAAATCATCGCCCCCAAGCGCTCGGCACTCTGGGTCTTTCCAACCAGTTTTGAACGTAGCACCATCGGTTGATAGCCGGTGTCATCCTGAATGGCATGGCCGACCTCATGTGCGGCAATGGTGATGGCCGTCAGAGAGTGTCCGGAGTGGTTCGATTCACTGAGTCGTACTGTTTGGTCTCTGGGGTCGTAGTGGTCTCCCTCTGGGGTGATCTCCAGCTTGACGTGGTTGAGTCCATAGCGATTGAGGAGGATGCGCGCCAGCTCTCCACCACTGGTTTCGTAGCGGTAGTCGGGGCCATCATATTGTGTCATTACCCGCTTCACCCAGATCTGGGGAAGGATAGTGGCAGCTAAAAAGAGTAGACCGAGAATGGCAAAAATCATGACTCTGCTAATGCCCCCTCCAGGTCATGCTCATCGGCTGCTACGATCTCGACCTGGATGAAGTCACCGCTGTTGAGATGGTTGGCCTCAGGAATATGCACCTCACCATCAATCTCTGGGGCATCTCCTCTGGTGCGACCAATTGCCCCCTCATCGGTGACACTGTCGATGAGGATGGTTTCCAGTGTGCCAACCTTCTGTTGTAACTTGTCTGCACTGATACGGCTCTGCACGCTCATGAATTGTTGTAGTCGATCCTGTTGGAGGTCATTATCAACCGGGTTGGGAAGTTGGTTGGCAGCGGCCCCCTCGACCGGTGAGTAGGCGAAGGCCCCGGCACGATCCAGTTGGGCAGCATCCAGAAAATCGAGTAGTTCGCCAAAGTTTTGTTCGGTCTCACCGGGAAANCCAACGATAAAGGTACTGCGAATGGTGAGGTCTGGACAGATCTCTCGCCACTGTTGAATACGTCGCAGTACATTCTCCTGGTCTGCCGGGCGTTTCATCGCTTTTAAAATGGAGGAAGAGGCGTGCTGTAGGGGGACATCAAGATAGGGGAGAATCTTCCCTTCAGCCATCATCGGGATCAGTTGATCAATCACTGGATAGGGGTAGAGGTAGTGAAGACGGATCCAGATTCCCAGTTTACTCAGTGCCTCTGCCAGTGTTGCAATACGGGTGGAGAGGATACCCCCCCGGATAATTTCGTTACGATAACGCAGGTCGGCTCCGTAGGCGGCGGTATCCTGAGAGACCACCAGTAACTCTTTAACGCCACTCTCGGCCAATCTTTCGGCCTCACTCAGTAACTCACCCATTGGGCGACTGACCAGTTTGCCACGCAGATTGGGGATGATGCAGAAACTGCACTGCTGGTTACACCCCTCGGCAATCTTCAGGTAGGCGTAGTGGTTCGGGGTGAGGCGTACCGCGCGGTCGGGCAATAGTTCAATCAATGGGTCTTGTGGAGGGGGTAGCACCGCATGTACGGCATCCACTACTGCAGTGGTCTCATTGGGGCCGGTAATGGCCAGTACTTCAGGGTAGTCGTTGAGGATTTTGTCACGGTCCCCTCCCAGGCAGCCGGTAACGATTACGTGACCATTTTGCTCCATCGCCTCACCAATGGTGTTGAGAGACTCTTCGATTGCGGCATCAATAAAACCACAGGTATTAATAATTACCAGATCAGCGGCAGCATAACTGTTGACCAGAGGGTACCCTTCGGCACGCAGTTGGCTGAGGATGCGCTCAGAGTCAACTGTGGCCTTGGGGCAACCGAGGCTGATAAAGCCGATATTTTGGGTTGTAGACATGGCTGGATTATACGTGTTTGTTTCAGGATGTTGAAAAATGAAAAATAACCCCCATCATTTGTGCAACTAAAAGATTATCTGGAGTGTATAGCCATGAGAATGGATAAATTGACAACAAAGTTTCAGGCAGCGCTGGCGGATGCTCAGTCTCTGGCTGTTGGCAAAGACCATCAATTTATTGAGCCTGTTCACCTGATGCAGGCACTGCTTGATCAGGAGGGGGGCAGTACGCGTCACCTCTTGACTCTGGCCGGTGTACAGGTCAATCCACTACGTTCAAAACTGGGTGAGGCGCTGGATCGCCTCTCTTCGGTAGAGGGGGTCGGAGGGGACGTGCATCTCTCTAACGATCTGTCTAAGTTGATGAATCTGGTCGATAAGATGGCGCAGAAGCGAGGAGATCAATATATCTCCTCTGAACTCTTTGTGCTGGCAGCGATGGAGAGTAAAGGGGTTTTAACCGGTCTGTTGCGTGATGCAGGGGGTTCCAAAGGGGCGCTGAAACAGGCGGTTGAGCAGATGCGCGGTGGTGAGAGTGTCAATGACCCCAATGCAGAGGAGCAGCGACAGGCGCTGGAGAAATACACCATCGACCTCACTGAGCGGGCAGAACAGGGTAAGCTCGACCCGGTGATTGGTCGGGATGATGAGATTCGTCGGGCCATTCAGGTGTTGCAGCGTCGTACCAAGAATAACCCGGTGCTGATTGGTGAGCCGGGGGTGGGTAAGACCGCGATTGTTGAGGGGTTGGCTCAACGTATTGTCAATGGAGAGGTGCCAGAGGGGATCAAGGGAAAACGGTTGCTCTCTCTTGATATGGGGGCGCTCATCGCCGGGGCCAAGTTTCGGGGGGAGTTTGAAGAGCGGCTCAAAGGGGTGCTGAACGATCTCAGCAAGCAGGAGGGACAAGTGATTCTCTTTATCGATGAGATCCACACCATGGTCGGTGCCGGTAAAGCGGAAGGGTCGATGGATGCCGGAAATATGTTGAAACCGGCACTGGCACGCGGTGAGTTGCACTGTGTAGGGGCGACTACACTGGATGAGTATCGTCAATATGTAGAGAAGGATGCAGCGTTGGAGCGACGTTTCCAAAAGGTACAGGTGGATGAGCCTACGGTGGAAGATACGATTGCCATTCTACGTGGTTTGAAAGAGCGCTACGAAGTACACCACGGCATTGATATTACCGATCCGGCCATAGTTGCAGCCGCCACGCTGTCACAAAGGTACATCACTGATCGCCAACTTCCGGACAAGGCCATTGATCTGATGGATGAGGCAGGATCACGTATTCGTATGGAGATTGACTCCATGCCGGAGGAGATGGATAAGCTGGACCGCAGAGTGATTCAGCTCAAAATTGAACGAGAGGCACTGAAGAAGGAGAGTGATCAGGCCTCGAAGAAGAGGCTGGTGGATCTGCAGCAGGAGTTGGACCGGTTGGAGCGTGAATACTCTGACCTGGATGAGATCTGGAAATCAGAGAAGTCAGCAGTACAGGGCACTACCCACATTAAAGAGGCGCTGGAGCAGGCCCGTATTGAACTGGAGACCGCACGTCGTGCTGGAAATCTGGAGCGTATGTCGGAACTACAATATGGGCAGATTCCGGCGTTGGAGCAGCAGCTAACGGCTGCATCTGAGGCGGAAGGGGATCAGAGCGAAAATCAGCTGCTACGTAATAAGGTGACGGATGAAGAGATTGCCGAGGTGGTTTCGCGCTGGACCGGTATCCCGGTCTCCAAGATGTTGGAGGGGGAGCGTGATCGTCTATTACGGATGGAGGATGCACTGAAAGAGCGTGTGATTGGTCAATGTGAGGCGGTAGAGGCGGTCTCCAACGCCATTCGTCGCTCCCGCGCCGGATTGGCAGATCCCAATCGCCCCAATGGCTCCTTTCTATTTCTCGGTCCCACCGGCGTGGGTAAAACAGAGTTGACCAAAGCCCTGGCCCATTTCCTGTTTGATACGGAAGAGGCGATGGTGCGTATCGATATGTCGGAGTTTATGGAGAGACACTCGGTTGCTCGTCTGATTGGAGCGCCCCCTGGTTATGTGGGATACGAAGAAGGGGGATACCTGACCGAGGCCGTGCGCAGAAAACCCTACTCGGTGATTCTGATGGATGAGGTGGAGAAGGCGCATCCGGATGTCTTCAATGTACTGCTGCAGGTGCTGGATGATGGTCGTCTCACCGATGGGCAGGGACGTACGGTTGATTTCCGCAATACCGTGGTGGTGATGACCTCCAATCTCGGTTCACAGCAGATCCAGAGGCTCTCGGGTGAAGGGAACTATGAGGCCATGAAGGCTGAAGTAATGGATACGGTGGGGGCGCACTTCCGACCGGAGTTTATCAACCGTATTGATGAGTCAGTGGTCTTTCATCCGCTGGGGCAGACGGAGATACGTGCTATTGCCCGCATTCAGGTGCAGTATCTTCATCAGCGTCTGGCGGATCGTGATCTTGGGTTGGAGATTAGTGAGGCAGTATTAGACCGACTGGGTGAGGCCGGGTTTGATCCGGTCTATGGTGCCCGTCCGCTGAAGCGGGCCATTCAACAGCAGATTGAGAACCCGTTGGCACAAAGTATCCTCTCCGGGGATTATTTGCCGGGTTCAATAGTGAGGATTAANATTGGAAGCGAGGGNCTGGTTNTTGAATAGCTACTTTGTCGAAGCGAGTTGACTGCTTTCCAGNGTGATGTGCTGCTGTTTTCCCATCATCTCAATCAGCACCATGGAGCGATGCAGACCATCTTCCATCACGAAAATACCCTCAATTTCTGCAAACGGGCCACTGGTTATTCGAATTTTATCACCTTTTTTCAACCAATTAGCCTCTTCCAGTTGGTGTATACCAAAATCATCTTCGTGTGAGCGGAGAAGTTCAATAATAGTCTCCGGGATTGGGATGAAGTGGTTACGCCTGATTCCAAAACCTACCAGACCAGAGACTCCGAAAGAGGATCGTATGGGAGCCCAGTTATCGGTCTCTTTATCCAGTTGAATAAAAAGGTAACGGGGGAAGAGTGGCTCAATACGAACAGAGTGCTTACCGCCCCTACGGGAGGCACGCTGTACGAGGGGTAAATAAGTGGTATACCCCTGCTGTTCAAGGTTGATACGTGCCCGCTTCTCTTCACGAGGTTTGCTTGCGAGTAGATACCACTTTTTACTGGACTGGACATTACTGCTCACGGTTTACTCTTCCTGAAGTCGAAAATTATTATGTAATGATACTGAAGAGTTGGGCGAGAGAGAAGGGTGAGACGGGATATTTTATGTAACGAAATGTTACAGCAGTTTATTGTATAAGATTTTTTGGGGAGTTTCCGGTATTATTCCAGACTCTTTTTTTGCTCATTTTTATTTCAAGGTCTTGAACCATGTCTGAACAGGGGTCGATGAATCGACAGCAGCAACCACAGCAGCCGCCTCCCACAGCACCACCTATAGGGTATGGCTACTATCCGCCAATGGGATATGATGCGGAAGATGAGATTAGCCTGATTGATCTGTGGCGCGTATTGATGGCGCAGAAATGGATGATTCTGTCAGTCACCCTGTTGTTTACAGTAGGGGCTATTATTTATGCCTTGCAAGCGCCTGAAATCTATAAGTCAGAAGTGGTTCTGGCTCCGGTGAAGCAGGAATCAGGTGGTCAGATGGCCTCTCTGGCAGCGCAATTTGGGGGCTTGGCCAGCATAGCGGGTATCAATCTTGGTGGTGGAGGTGGTTCCACGGAAGAGGCAATCGCCATTTTGCAGTCACGTAAATTTTTGAAACATTTTATTGAAGATGAACAACTGCTACCGGTGTTATTTGAGAAAAGCTGGGATGCTGAAAACAGGCAGTGGCTGGTTGAGAGTGATGAAGATATCCCCTCTGCATGGGATGCCTATGCGGTATTTAGTGGGATTCTATCGATTTCTACAGACAAAAAGAGCGGCATGGTCACCCTATCGATCGAATGGAGTGATCCGCAACTTGCAGCAAAATGGGCGAATCAACTGGTTGTAAGGCTCAATAAGCATCTGAAAACAGAGTCCGTAGAACAGGCCGAGAAGAGTATTCAATACCTTAAAGACCAACTGGCATCCACCAGTGTGGTGGACATGCAGCAAATTCTCTATCGATTAATCGAGAAGCAGAGCAATACCATCATGCTGGCCAACGTACAGGAGGAGTTTGCCTTTCGAGTCATAGACCCTGCTGTCGTTCCCGAAGTCCGTAGTAAGCCAAAGCGTAAACTAATTGTTGTCCTAGGGGGAGTGCTCGGGGGAATGTTCTCCATATTTCTTGCCTTTTTCCTGAATTTCTTGCGTAACCAGCAAGAGTCGGAAGAGGCACCGGTATCCTGATTATATTGTTTCTTGAGAGTGAAATTTAAGACTATGTTGAATCGATTGTTAGCTGTTTTTGTTGCGATTTTGATCGCCTTACCCGCGACCTCACTCACGGCGGCGCCGACTGATGAGCAGATTCGTCAATTTATGAACCTTTCTCCAGCGCAGCAGGCAGCGGCTAAGGCCTCCTATCTGGGGAGCAACGCAGGGTCTGGAGGGGGGGCGCAACCGTTAGATACGCCGGAAAATGTATTACCGATAGTCAATCAATCGACCTCCCAGATTGAGCAGGCGGCAAAAGAGTCAACAGATCAGGTTACGTTGGCAGAGAAGAAAGAAGAGAAAGCAATAAAGGGTCAGTTACGGCAGTTTGGATACGACCTCTTTGCAGGGCAGGCAACCACTTTTGCCCCGGTTTCGGATATTCCAGTCCCCTCCGAGTATGTGATTGGTCCAGGAGACACCCTGCAAATCTTTCTGTTTGGTAAAGAGAATATTGAACATCAACTGCAGGTGAGTCGGGAAGGAGAACTCAATTTTCCGGGGATTGGCCCCATTCAGGTGGCTGGAATGCGTTTTGATGAGCTCAAAAGTAGCTTGAATCAACGTATCGCGCAGCAGATGATTGGTGTTCGGGCCAGTATTACCCTAGGGCGTTTGCGTTCTATACGGGTCTTTATTCTGGGGGATGTGCAACGTCCGGGTTCTTACACCGTCAGTGCACTCTCTACCATGACCAATGCACTGTTTGTGAGCGGTGGTGTTACAAAAATTGGCTCTTTACGTAATATCCAACTAAAGCGTCAAGGAAAGGTAGTGACAACGCTGGACCTTTACGACCTGCTTCTGAAAGGAGATACCAGTCAGGATGCTCGTATACAGCCAGGAGATGTTCTCTTTGTGCCACCGGTTGGAGAGGTGGTCGGCATAGGGGGTGAGGTCCGCCGTCCCGCTCTTTATGAACTGGAGGGTAAAAAACGAGTTGATGAGGTGATTCAGATAGCGGGCGGCCTGTTGCCAACAGCAGACTTGCGTAATGCACAGATGGAGAGGATTAATCTGCGCGGCGAACGTATCCTGGTGGATATGGATCTGAATCAAAAGAATACGGTCAAACAGTCTGTGCAGAGTGGCGATGTCATTAAAATCTTCTCTGTATTAGATAAGATTGAGGCCATTGTTGCGCTCCGTGGGCATGTCCAGAGAGAGGGAGGAAGTCAATGGTTTAAAGGGATGCGACTGAGTGATTTGATCCAATCGGACCGTGACCTCTTAACTCGTGCAGACCTGGAATATCTATTGATCAAGCGTGAGCGGACAGGGGATAAGCGTATTGAAGTGCATGTAGCGAGTCTGATTGATGCATTAAATCAACCTGGAGAGGCTAGAGACCCTCTACTGATGCCGCGAGACGAAATTATTGTTCTGCCGCTGGGGGAAGAGCGCTCTGAACTGTTGAATGAATTGGCAGATCAGCTCCACCTCGAAGAGCGATATGGTCAACCGGCAGGGGTGGTCTCAATCTATGGCAATGTCCGTTTTCCTGGAGAGTACCCCTACCAAAGCAGTATGGAGATTAGCGATCTGGTAAAGGCCGCAATGGGGGTACTTCCAAAAACCGATATGGAGTATGCGCTACTGCGTCGTGAACAAGGTGAGGCTCGCCAGCTTCAGGTCTCTTCATTTGCTCTAGCCCAAGTGATGCAACAGACAGGAAATGAGAATGAGCATAAATTGAAGGCTGGGGATAAACTGATTATTCTTGGGCTGGAGAAAGAGAAAGAGAAAGAGAAAGAGAAAGAGAAAGGGCGTATTGCGCTGGTTGAAGAGTTGATTGAAGAGATGGAGTCTCAATCTACCCTGGAGCGCCCTGCACCGGTGGTCGGCATAGGAGGCTTGGTTAAGTTTCCTGGGAAATACCCACT
>DUYW01000006.1 GCA_013349825.1 Gammaproteobacteria bacterium
AATACAATACAATACAATACAATACAATACAATACAATACAATACAATACAATACAATACAATACAATACAATACAATGGAGAGCTTATGTTCTGTGGTGCAGAATCGTGTGACCGGTTACGTTTTGTCCCGCTTGAGCAACCAGATGTAGAAAAATGCAACAGGTGTCTCTATTTTGTCTCTTATTGAAGGCAAAACAGTGATAAGTATTAAGGGGTTTTCAATTTTGAAAAAAAGAGAAAGATTACTCAAAGATGGTGTTGGCCTCAAAAACCGGGCCATCAACGCACACTCTCTTCATTGCAGGCCCCTCTGGAGTGGAAACCTGAACCACGCAACCGGCACAACCACCGACTCCGCAGGCCATAAACTCCTCCAGAGATACCTGACAAGGAAGGTCGTACTCTTTTGCAACAGCAGCAACTGCCTCCAGCATCGGGTGAGGACCGCAACTGAACAGTTCAACCCTGGAGCGCTCTTCATCACTCAGTGCATCGAGCCAGTGGCGAGCAAGATCAGTAACATACCCATCATGGGTGCCGGGGTAGCCCTGTAGACTGGCCAGCCGGCTGGGAATGCCCCAATCCTCAAGCAGTGGCATCGAGGCAATCACTCCGTCCGGGATTCCTGACAGTAGCATCTGTGATGGGGCAGCCTGAAAAGGGAAGGGGACCTCAGAACCGAGAATCACAAAAGGCTTGTAGTCGCTGTTGTTGTGAATGGATTGAGCAATGAAGATCATCGGTGGCATTCCCACACCGCCACCGATCAGAAGTGGGCGACTGCGTTCCGGGTGTAACTCAAAAGGCTTACCGATGGGGCCAATCAGGCTGAGTGGTTCGCCGGCCTCCTTTGTGCTGAGTGCAGCGGTACCACTCCCCAGTTTTTTGTAGAGTAGTTCAACGCTCCCTTGGACTGTATCTGTACGCATGATCGAGATGGGACGGCGTAGGGTGAACTGTGGTCCACACTCAACATGGACAAAGCTGCCGGGTAGTGCCTTGGCTGCGATTTCGGGTGCCTCAAGAATCAGAATATGTTGATCTCCCTCTAGGTGGAGGTGGTTGAGGATCGTAGTGGACTCCTTAAAGAGCGTGTTGCGGTTAGGGTGCTTCATAGACGATAGCTCCATTGAGCAGGGTGTGGGTGACACGCCCCTGTAGTTCCCAGTTGAGGAAAGGGCTGTTTTTACCTGCACTGAGTAACTGGTCTGCGCGGACAGTCCACCAGGTATCGGGGTTAAACAGGGTGATATTGGCGGGTGCTCCCGGGGAGAGTGTACCCGACTGGAGTCCCAGGATAGATGCAGGGTTACAGGTTACGGTTGCCAGTGCATCGATCAGAGGCAGATGCTGCTCTTTGGCAAGTCGCAGAGTGAGTGGTAACAGGGTTTCCAGACCGCTGATGCCCGGTTCAGTCTCCTCGAACGGGGCTGCTTTGGCATCATCATCGTGTGGTTGGTGGTCGGAGCAGAGCGCCTGAATTGCACCACTACATACCCCCTCAATCAACCCGGTGCGGTCTCGTTCTGTACGTAGGGGTGGTATCACATGGCTGTTGGGGTTGAATTGCCCGATATCCATCTCGGTTAGGTAGAGGTGGTGGATTGCCGTATCTGCAGTGATGGGAAGTCCTTCTTTGCGTGCCTGAGTGATCATTTGTAGAGCCTGCTGGCTAGAGATGCCGCAAAAATGGGCACGTACCCCGGTACTGCGAATCAACACCAGGTCCCGTGCAACGCCTGCAGTCTCTGCCGCATCTGGAATACCGGGTAGTCCCAATCGTGTGCTGATGGCCCCCTCATGGGCACAGCCACCATCTTTTAACCAGTAATCCTGAGGGTGGATAAATACAGTCAGATCATGGGTGTTTGCATATTCAAAGGCACGACGTAGCACCTGTGTATTGTGAATCGGGTTTTGTGCATTGGAGACAGCGCGACAACCGGCGCTTTTAAGTGCCCCCATAGTGCTGAGCTGCTCACCCTCCAGCCCTTTGGTGAGTGCCCCCAGTGGTGCAACCTCAACAAAACCGGCTTGCTCCGCTTTTTGTCGAATCAACTCCACTACAGCAGTGCTGTCAATGATCGGTTTTGTGTCGGGGGGGATGGAAACCATTGTGATTCCTCCAGCCGCCGCAGCCCGACTTTCACTGAAGATGGTGCCTTTATGTTTTTGTCCAGGTTCACGCAGCCTTGCACGGAGATCAATCAGACCGGGAGAGATGATCAGGCCAGTTGCATCCAGGCTCTGTTGTGGTTCAAAATTTTCAGAAGTGGGTTGGATCAGACCATCGGCAATCTGCAGATCACCGAGCTGATCGATTTGGTTGGCAGGATCGATAATGCGACCGTTTTGAATCAATATTTTCATGACTACCTCTCGCCACTGTTGTGCTGCATCGCCATAGAGAGTACAGCCATGCGTACTGCAATACCATTGGTGACCTGTTGCAGAATAACTGAATGTTGACTGTCTGCAACGCTGCTCTCAATTTCGACACCGCGGTTCATTGGGCCGGGGTGCATGATGATGGCATCCGTGGCGGCACATTGAAGGCGTGATTCAGTCAGTCCATAGAAGCGAAAGAACTCATCCTTACTGGGTAGATTGGCCCCACGCATCCGCTCATTCTGTAGGCGTAACATGATGACCACATCGACCCCCTCAAGTCCCTCTTCCATGTTGTGGGTGAAGTGGACGCCCAGATTCTCTACGTGTGAGGGACAGAGGGTTTTGGGGGCAATAACCCGTACCTCCGGGCAGCCCAGCATGTTGAGTGCATGGATTTGAGAACGTGCAACGCGTGAGTGCATCACGTCTCCTACGATAGCCACACGCAGACGTGTGAAATCCTCTTTATATTTACGGATGGTAAACATATCGAGCATTGCTTGTGTCGGATGTGCGTGGCGCCCATCTCCGGCATTGATAACGCTAACCCCGCCGGGCACGTGTTGGGCGATAAAGTGTGCAGCACCACTGGCACTGTGGCGTACCACAAACATATCGATCTGCATTGCGGTAAGGTTTTGCAGGGTGTCGAGCAGTGTCTCCCCTTTGGTGGTTGCCGAATTGTTGATGTTGATGTTGAGGACATCGGCAGAGAGTCGTTTTTCAGCCAGATCAAAGGTGGTACGGGTGCGGGTACTGGGTTCAAAAAAGAGGTTGGCAATGGTTTTGCCGCGTAGCAGGGGAACCTTCTTGGCAGATTGGTTGCCCACCTGGGTAAAACGCTCTGCGGTATCAAGAATTTCGGTCAATAGTGGGCGGTTCAACCCTTCAATAGAGAGAAAGTGGCGAAGCCGACCTTGGCTATCAAGTTGAAGACTTTTTGACATCAATTGGGTTTCCTTATATCTCTCTCTTCAATAAAGAGCTGGAGTGGTTTGGGGCCATCCAGTTTGATCTGCTCATGAGGTTGCAGTTGGAACGAGGTACCGGTGATGTCCGCTTGAATGGGCAGTTCATGTGCCTTGCGGTCTACCAGTACTGCGAGGATCACTCGGGCGGGCCTGCCGTAATCAAAGATCTCATTCAAAGCGGCGCGAATGGTACGTCCGGTAAAGAGCACATCATCGATGAGGATGATGGTCTCGCCATCCACCTCATAGGGGAGGTTGGAGGGGGCAACCTGAGGGTGGAGTCCAATTTGGGTGAAATCATCCCGGTAAAAGGAGATATTGAGTTCACCCAGTGGGTGCGGGTTGTCTAGTTGGCGGTGTATCTGTTCAGCAATCCAAGTTCCCCCCGTGTGGATACCGACGATTTTGGCACTATTTAACCGTTCGCCCAACTGCTCTCGGAGTTGCTGTTGCATGTTGTTGATGAGCTCATCAACGTTGATCTGCTCTAGAGTAGTGTCTTCCATGTTTGTACTTTCCAAGTTTTCAGATTTGACATAAATGGGTTGATTCAATTGCTGTTAAGCCAGCTCTGTAGAATCCGTGTTGCAGCAACAGCATCGACATCTCGCTCTTCCAGGGGGCGCCGATGACCACTATTGGAACGAATTATAGACTCCGCCTCGATGGAGGTCAGCCTCTCATCAATCTCATGGACCGTTAAATTGAATCGTCCCCGTAGTTGGTTGCTGAATTTGTGAGCCAGACGGGACATCTCCTGCCCGCTTCCATCCATCTGTAGCGGGATACCTACCACCGCAGCTGTGACACCCCATTCACCAATCAGTGATGCGATGGCTTGAAAGTCGTGGTTGCGGCTTTTGCGCTGGATAGTGGTTAGGGGGCGGGCAGACCCTGTCAATTGCTGACCAATTGCAACGCCGATGCGGTGTGTTCCCAAATCAAAGCCGAGCAGCGTCTGCTCAGGCATGTCCCGCCTCTATGGTGAGTAGAGAGATATCAATACCGAGACGGTTCGCAGAGACCTTCCAGAGTTCTTTGCCTTCGGTCTCAAAAATCAGTCCAATATCTGCCGGTACACTGAGCCAGCTATTGTCGGTCATTTCGCGTTCCAGTTGTCCTTCACCCCAGCCGGCGTAGCCCAAGGTGATGATCTGCTTTTCAGGGCCTTGTCCCTTGGCAATTGCATCGAGGATGTCACGCGATGCGGTAATTCCGATCTCGCTATTCAGCTCAAGAGTTGACTCCCAATCTCCGATTGGGGTGTGGATTACAAAGCCCCGTTCAGGCTGTACCGGTCCTCCGGTATGGAGTACCTCTGCAGGGTCCAGTGGGACCGTTACTTCTATCTCCATATGCTCCAAGAGGTCTTGAATAGGGAGCGCGGTTGGACGGTTGAGAACAAACCCCATCGCCCCCTGCTCATTATGTTCGCAGATCAGAGAGACGGTATGGTCGAAATTGGCATCCTTGAGTGCGGGCATAGCGATCAGCAGGTGGTTGCCTAGATAGTTCTCTTTCAGTGCGATTTTCTGGCTCATGACTCTATCTTATCACCAGTTCCCCAGTTTTGGGGACGGGTGTCTCCAGTAGTTGGATTCGTTTTGCCATCGTCTGGCTGAGATGCAAGGTTCCCTGCTCATCAATGATTAACAGGTTCTTGATCCCCATCTGTTGAGCAATGGTGGCACGTTGATCTGTCGGGGCAATCAGCAGTGCTGTGGCGGCGGCATCGGCAGTCATTGCATCACTGTGGATGACGGTTACCGAGCGGGCACCGGTCGCGGGCCAGCCGGTAGCCGGATTGATGATATGGTGATAGCGTCTGTTCTCATAGAGAAACATCCGTTCATAGTCTCCAGAGGTGAAGATTGATTCATCCCCTTCAGGTTGAAGTGAGGCGATTGGCTGTTGGTTATCCGGTGAACGGATGCCAATGTTCCAGTTGCGCTCACCCCGTTCTCCAATAGCGCGAAGGTCCCCCCCTGTATTGACGATGGCATTTTCAATACCCAGTCGTTTCAGTTGCTGAATGGCACGATCCACGGCATATCCTTTGGCAATACCACCGAGGTCAATCTTTACATCGGGATTACGGCTGCTGAGTGAATTGCTCTCAAATTGGAGGTCATCGAGTGTTGGGGCACTCTTCAGAAGTCGGTCAATTTCGGCTTGAGGTGGAGGGGGGCCTTTCCATGCCTCGCCATGAAACCCCCAGAGAGCGATCAGTTTTCCAATTGCCGGGTTGAAGAGGTGGTTGCTCTGTCGAGAGAGAGTGGCACTTTTCTGTAGTAGCTCTATGGCCTCAGTTGAGGTGAAGGTGGGTTTTCCGTCGGCAATATTCTGATTAATTTCACCAAGAAGCCCCCCGCTCTTCCAGGCATGCCAGGTGTTGTGCATGGCAGCAAAATCTTCTTGAATCAGGCGGCTGGCCTCTCGGTTTTGAGTCTCACTGGCCCCCCAGGTAGAGATTGAGACTACGGTACCAAAGGCGAGAAATTGATCCTGGTAGAGGGCGGGGGTGCGTTCACAACCAGTAAGAGCCGTCAACAATAGCAGGCTAACGCAAAGGCGCAGAGGCACAAAGGCACAAAGGTGTTTCATGAGGTTTTTATTTAAAATTTATAATTGGGTGTTAGAAATCAGCTAACGATTCAGCACAATGCTGTAACTGTTATCGCTCAAGGGCGTTACTTCGCTTCAGAGGTAAGCTGAATTTTTTACGAAACCTTTTCTTCAATAACATCCATTAGTTGCCCTGCGATATTCAGCTCAAACTGCTTGTCGAGTTCTCGGATGCAGGTTGGGCTGGTGATATTGATCTCGGTAAGATAGTCCCCGATTACATCAAGGCCGACAAACAGTAGACCCTTATCGCGTAAGAGTGGGGCAACCGTTGCGGCGATTTCATAATCACGTTCGGAGAGAGGGACCCCTTCACCTCTTGCCCCAACCGCCAGGTTGCCACGATTCTCTCCTTTGGCAGGGATGCGGGCCAGTGCGTAAGGGACAGGTTCTCCATCGATCAGTAAAATTCGTTTATCTCCCCGGCTGATTTCAGGGATAAACCGCTGCACCATGGTGTAGTGTTCACCGTTATGGGTCAGTGTTTCGATGATTACACCGGTGTTGGGGTCTCCCGCCCGGAGACGGAAGATTGAGGCCCCTCCCATCGCATCCAGTGGTTTAAGGATGATGTCCTGATGATGTTCCAGAAATTGTCGAATCTGGGAGGCGTTGCGGGTGACCAGAGAAGGGGGGGCAAGTGCGGGAAACCAGGCGGTGGCTAATTTTTCGTTGAAGTCACGCAGAGATTGGGGACGGTTGACCACTAGGGTCCCTTTTTGTTCTGCCAGCTCTAATAAGTGGGTGGCGTATAGATACTCCCGATCAAAAGGGGGATCTTTGCGCATCAGGATGACATCCAGTTCAGAGAGTGCGATCACCTGCTGGTCTCCGAGGGTGTACCACTGTTTCAAACCATCGACCACTTGCAGAGGGTGAGTTCTGCAGTAACTCACGCCATCATTTAAAAAGAGATCATCCATTTCGATATAGAAGAGCGACCACTCCCTGCGTTGTGCCTCCAACAGCATGGCAAGACTGCTATCTTTCTGCGGATGGATCGCCTGTATCGGGTCCATTACAATTCCTAATTTCATCACTCGGCCTCCCCTGTAACGGAGTAAATTTCACGTGCAGCAGCGAGCATCGCCAGCCGTGCAATGACACCATAGGCGTAGAAGCGGTTGGGGGCAGCATCCGGCTCCTGGTTATGGTCTGGCAGGTTGAGGGGGTTGGCAAAGGCGAGTGGCTCAAAATGCATGCCGGGGGCGTTGAGATTTTCATCCGCGCCTCGGGCGGTGTGTACCCGGTAGAACCCTCCGATCACATGGTGGTCCATCATATAGACCACGGGTTCTGCAACGGCTTGATCTTCTCCGAGGGTTTCAAAGGTGTAGACCCCCTCTTGGATAATGACATCTGTGACGCTCTGCCCACCCTTGCTTTTGGCCATTTTGTTGCGCTGTTTACGGTTCAGTTCATGGATTTGACTGGCGTTGTGTATCGTCATAATGCCCATTCCGTAGGTGCCGGCATCGGCTTTCACCAAAACGAAAGGAGAGCGATCAACCCCGTACTGGTCATATTTTTTCTGGATTTCTCCCAGCAGGTGCTCTACATGGGCTGCCAGACACTCTTCACCCTCCCTGTTTTTGAAGTCGATGGCGCCACACTTCTCAAACATCGGGTCAATCAGCCAGGGGTCGATCTCCAGCTGTTCAGAAAACTCGTGAGCGAGCTGGTTATAGTGGAGGAAATGGTCTGATTTTCTGCGTCGTTCCCACCCCAGCTCCAGTGGTGGAATAATGGACTGCTGGACCTCTTTGAGAAGCTCAGGAACACCGTCCGACAGATCGTTATTCATCAGTACAACACAGGGGATAAACCGTTGATCAGGTAGGTTGTTTTCGAGGTAGAGCTGATCATCATCACGTCGAACAGGCTCCAGAGTGATGGTTGCACCCGATGGCAGTGTCAGGATCTCTGTTTTATGCAGTGTTTCCATCAATGAACCAATACGGGCTAAAAATCCAGCCTGAATGAGAATACGTTGCAGTGTCGCAAGGCTCTCCAGATAGAACAAGTTTCGAGTATGGTTTTCAGGGATAATCAGTATGTTACATGCGGTTGGGCAGATTCTCTCAATGGCATTTTGAATGGCCTGTACCGATAGCGGGAGAAAGGCGGGGTTGAGATTGTTAAAGCCGGCAGGAAATAGATTGGTGTCGACGGGTGCCAGCTTGAAGCCTGCATTGCGCAGATCGACAGAGGTGTAGAATGGTGCAGGGGTCTTACGCCATTCACTGCGTAACCAGCTCTCAATCTGTGGTTGTCGGCTGAGCAGGAGACTCTCAATCTCGTAGAGTGGCCCGGTCAGTGCGGTGGTAAGGTGTGGAACAGGAGGGTTATGAGATTCCATGGATGTTTCCCCTTATAGGTCTCCCCAGAGTGACTGTATGATAGCGATGGCAGCAACTGCGGCGGTCTCAGTTCTCAAGATTCGTGGACCGAGTTGAACACGTTGATAACCCTGTTGTGCTGCCTGCTCAATCTCTTCATCGTTGAGTCCGCCTTCAGGACCAATCAATAGTGTGATTTGGTTAGATTTGGGCGAAAAGTCAGCGAACCGCTGTTGTGCATTCGGGTCGAGTACAAACTGTTCTGTCGTTGAGGCTATCGATAGCTGTTGCTGTAAAGAGGTCGGAGGGTGCAGCTGGGGAATCAGCCCTCTTCCGCACTGTTCACAGGCAGAGATCGCAATCCCTTTCCAGTGTTGAAACCGTTTCTCAAGCCGTTTGGGGTCCAGTTTGACGACCGTGCGTTGGCAGAAAAGGGGGGTGATCGCTGCGACCCCCGTTTCAGTAGCTTTCTGGATAGCATAGTCCATACGTTCTCCTTTTGAAATTCCCTGGAGGAGGTGGATTGAGAGGGGGCTTTCAGTGGAGATGTAACGTTGCTGAAGTAGTGATACGGTGGTGTTGCGTTTTGCGACGGAGTCGATGATCGCTTCATGTTCACTGCCATCCCCGTCAAACAGGGTTATGGGGGCACCGCTTTTGAGCCGGAGAACCTGGGAAACATGTCGTTGTGCGGATGGGTCAAGCTCAAGGGTGGTCTGCCCGTGGAGGGGAAAGGTGCTGAAGATTCTTGGGTTAGCCATATGTAACTGAGATTATAATCGATTTCTGATAGAGGTAGCGCAGAGCCTGTTGTGAAGAGTCAGGAGAGCGTTGGTGGTATGCCGCGGGGGGGGTGAAAAAGATAAAATCGTAGTGTTTAAGTTGTTGTAAATTCGTATTAATTAATTTTATTGAAAATAGATTAGATAGGGGTTGCTATAATCTATATTATCGAATTATAATACCTGCCTGAGCTGATATTGCACGTCAACCCTCCTCCTCAGACAGCAATATCATCAAGGCTCATACCAGACAGGCTCTTTTTCCCCCAATTAAAAGACCTGTCGCCGCCGATCTGGACCCCCCCGTTCAGATCGGCATTTTTTTGCCTGTTGGAAATGGTTTTGTGGGTTGCTGAGGGGAGATCAATAAAAAGGTTTATGTGCTATCGTGTTGGTTTGCCATCCATGCTGATCTGGTTTTTCTCTGCCCAGTATTGGCGAATGCCCGCCTCCCCTTTTTTGTCGATCCACTCATCAAGCAGTTTGCGCTCCTCAATCAACTCCATTCGAGGCACCCCAAAACCACAGGAGCTATGGACTAAATCTATTTTTAAATCGATTATTTGCCTTGATCCATCTTGTTCAGGAAAATGGCTTGAGAGTACTTCCCATTCAGATTCGTCCGGGTGAATGACAGAAGCAGTACCGTAGCTTCTTAGAATCAGTGGTTTTGCACCAAATGAGCAGAACATAATAGTCATGCGGGCATCTTCCAGCAGGTGTGCTGCTGTTTCATTGCCACTACCTGTCAGGTTGAGCCAAAGAATACGGCTGGGGGAGAGTACCCGCAAAGAGTCTAACCCCTTGGGGGAGAGGTTAATATGTCCCTCGCTTGGAGCAGTGGCTACAAAAAAGACCGGCTGTTGCCGGATAAAGGTGATGTGGCTCTCTGTCAGTGCCTCAAATAATCTTCCCATGGGTGAGTTCCAGTTTGATAATGGTTGGAGAGTTACAGTTCCAGGTTGTTGTAGACCTGTAGTGTGGGTCCGGACTGGTTCATGGTATAGAAGTGGATGCCGGGTGCACCAGCACTCAGTAGATCCTGGCAGAGGCGAGTGGTCACCTCCAGGCCAAATTCACGCAGTGCATCGGTATCATCACGAAAAGCGATCAGGCGCTCCCGAATCCAGCGTGGAATCTCGGCACCACACATCTCAGAGAAGCGAGCCAGGTTAGTGTAGTTGGTAATGGGCATGATGCCGGGGACTATGGGTAGATCCAGTCCCATCATTACGCACTCTTCATTAAAGCGTAGGTAGGCATCGATATTGTAAAAATATTGGGTGATGGCGCTGTTGGCGCCTGCTTCAACTTTACGCTTGAAGTTCTTCAGGTCGCTAAAGGCATCGGGTGCCTGGGGGTGAAACTCCGGGTAGGCGGCCACCTCAATATGGAAGTGGTCTCCGCTCTCCTGGCGGATAAATTCAACCAGTTCATTGGCGTAGCGGAACTCGCCGGAGGCTCCCATACCGGAGGGCATGTCACCGCGCAGTGCAACGATGCGGTGAATGCCGTTGTGCCGGTATTTTTGTAAAATCTCAGCAATGTTATCTCGGGTTGAGCCAATACAGGAGAGGTGTGGAGCAGCCTCAATACCTTGTTGCTGAATTCCCATTACGGCGTCAAAGGTCCCGTCCTGTGTGCTTCCCCCGGCACCAAAGGTGACGGAGGCATAAGCGGGTTGAATAGCCTTGAATAGCGTTTTCTGAGTCTCTTGAAGTTTCTCCTTTCCCGCTTCGGTTTTGGGTGGAAAAAATTCAAGGCTGAATTGTGGTGTTGTATCGTTCATAGCAGACGATCCTATTTAATCTCATGCCAAAACGCAAAGTCGCCAAGAAAAAAATCTCTTGGCGACTTTGCGTCAGATCTGTATTTCAGTAGAGGGTTTAGTAGCGATAGTGATCAGGCTTGTATGGGCCATTCGTCGGTACACTGATATAGTCTGCCTGTTGTTGGCTGAGGGTAGTCAGGTTGGCTCCAATTTTCTCCAGATGGTGGCGCGCAACCTCCTCATCCAGATGTTTTGGTAGTGTGTAGACCTTGTTCTCATACTCACCGCTCTGATTGAACAGCTCCATCTGTGCCAGAGTCTGATTGGTGAATGAGTTGGACATCACAAAGCTTGGATGGCCGGTAGCGCAACCCAGGTTAACCAGTCGTCCTTCTGCCAACAGCAAAATCTTGTTGCCACTGGGCAGGGTGATGTGGTCGACCTGAGGTTTTACATTTTCCCACTCATACTGTTTCATGTTGACTACATCAATCTCATTATCGAAGTGACCGATGTTGCAGACGATCGTCTCATGTTTCATCTGTACCATGTGGTCATGAGTAATCACGTTAAAGTTACCCGTTGCCGTGACAAAAATGTCGCCCTGACTGGCAACGTCATCCATGGTGACTACACGATAGCCTTCCATAGCAGCCTGTAGTGCGCAGATCGGGTCAATTTCAGTCACCCATACGGTTGCACCAAGCCCCCGTAGAGACTGAGCACACCCCTTGCCTACATCACCATAGCCGAGTACGACGGCAATCTTGCCGGCAATCATTACATCAGTTGCACGTTTGATACCATCGACCAGTGACTCACGGCAGCCATAGAGGTTGTCGAACTTGGACTTTGTAACAGAGTCGTTGACATTGATCGCAGGGAATGGAAGCTCACCGCTCTCTTCCATCTGATAGAGGCGGTGTACACCGGTCGTCGTCTCCTCAGTAACGCCTTGAATATTTTTCAATTTTTCGGAGTACCAGTTCGGAGACTGTTGCAGTTTTGCCTTGATCGTAGCATAGAGGACGGTCTCCTCTTCGCTGCCAGGGTTATCGAGCACAGAGAGATCGCTCTCCGCCTTGGTGCCGAGGATCAATAACAGAGTTGCATCACCACCATCATCCAGAATCATGTTAGGCGTACCACCATCCCCCCACTCCATGATCTTATGGGTGTACTGCCAGTAATCTTCAAGGGTCTCCCCTTTATAGGCAAAGACCGGAATCCCCTGGTCGGCAATGGCTGCAGCGGCATGATCCTGGGTTGAATAGATGTTACAGGATGCCCAGCGCACTTCAGCACCCAAAGCAATCAATGTTTCGATCAGTGCTGCGGTCTGGATGGTCATATGGAGTGAGCCGGCAATACGGGCCCCTTTCAAAGGTTTCTCTTCACCATACTTTTCACGCAGTGCGACCAGACCCGGCATCTCACTTTCTGCAATACGCAACTCTTTATGCCCCCAATCCTTGAGGCTCATATCCGCTACGATGTAGTTGTCTGTGGTCTCGATGTTACTCATAGTTTCTCTTTCCTTCATTTATTCATCGAGAGCGCAGTTACAGTATAGATAGCCACCTGCTCCGGGCCTGGCGGTTGATTAACCGTTGCAGCGCTCCCCGGAGAGGGTGGGGATTCATAGAGCCTCTACATAATATTTATGTCTCTACTATTATTAGAGTCTCATGAGTTATTCAGGGTTTCGTTAAATACCTGCCGCATCACGTAACAGGTCGGCTTTGTCCGTCTTTTCCCAGCTAAAGTTCTCTTCGGTACGTCCGAAGTGGCCGTAGGCTGCAGTACTTTGATAGATTGGGCGTAGCAGATCAAGCATCTCAACAATACCGCGTGGCTTCAGGTTGAAGTGCTCACGAACCAGTGCCTCAATCTTGTTATCTTCAACCACTCCGGTGCCAAATGTCTCAATAGTGATGGAGGTGGGATCTGCAACACCAATGGCATAGGAGATCTGAATTTCACAACGCTCGGCCAGCCCCGCTGCAACAATGTTTTTGGCAACATAGCGTCCTGCATAGGCTGCAGAGCGGTCTACTTTTGAGGGGTCTTTTCCGGAGAAGGCGCCACCACCGTGGCGTGCCATACCTCCGTAGGTATCTACAATGATTTTGCGTCCGGTCAGACCGCAATCACCAACCGGCCCACCGATCACAAAATTGCCGGTTGGATTGATATGGTATTGGGTTTTGTTATCAAGCCACTCATGTGGCAGTACAGGGCGGATAATCTCTTCAAGAACGGCATCTTGCAGATCAGCATAGGAGATGTCCGGATCATGCTGTGTGGAGAGAACGACCGCATCGATGCCAACCGGTTTTCCGTTACTGTAACGGAAGGTGACCTGACTCTTGGCATCCGGGCGCAGCCAGGGTAGTGCCCCATTTTTGCGCAGTTCAGACTGGCGCTCGACCAAGCGGTGAGAATAGGTGATCGGGGCAGGCATCAGCACATCGGTTTCATTGGAGGCGTAGCCAAACATCAGCCCCTGGTCCCCGGCCCCCTGCTCATGCTCTTCAGATTGATCAACACCCATGGCAATATCAGAAGACTGTTTGCCGATGGCTGAGATTACCGCACAGGTGTGGCCATCAAAGCCGACATCGGCAGAGTTGTAACCGATTTCACAGACCACGTCTCGTACCAGGGCCTCAGTATCGACCCATGCATTGGTAGTGATTTCGCCAGCCAGTACCACCATGCCGGTTTTAACCATGGTCTCGCAGGCGACACGTGAGTGAATATCCTCTTTCAGCAGGGCATCCAGAATCGCATCCGAAATCTGGTCGGCCATCTTGTCCGGGTGTCCTTCAGAGACTGATTCTGAGGTAAACAGTGTTTCATTACTCATTATAATTTTTTACTCCATCCATAAAAAAAAGCCAGCTCAACTAATTGACGAGCGGGCTTTTGAATCTGGACCTGCATCGCTTTAGCCGTATTTTTATAGCGCTCGCAAGCTGAGCTCAAATCAGCGCTGGGGTAATTTTTATAGATGTTAGTGCTAATTGTCAAGTTTTCTGTAGAATGGAGTCGATAAAGATTTTGTTTAGGAGTTGGAGAAGTGGTGAGTTTAGAGACCCCTGTCTGTGAGTTTGATCGAATAATTCCAGATTTTGAACTGCCGGATGTGGATGGAAAAATATGGAATTCACAATCTTTGAAGGGGGAGAGTGGGCTGTTGGTCATGTTTATCTGTAACCACTGCCCCTATGTAAAGGCGATTCGAGAGCGCCTGGTACGTGATACCCGAGAGCTCAGGGCGATGGGGCTCCATAGTGTGGCGATTATGTCCAATGATCCCACGCAGTATGAGGAAGATTCCCCGGAGAATATGAGAAAAATTGCGCAGCAATTTGAGTTTCCTTTTCCCTATCTGTTGGATGAGACACAAGCGGTAGCTAAATCCTTTGGCGCAGTCTGTACCCCGGACTTTTTTGGCTATAATGCAGGCCTGAAGCTGCAGTATCGCGGACGTCTGGATGCGTCTCGCAAAGAGACTGCACCAGCAGGTGTGCATCGCGATCTGTTTGAGGCGATGAGACAGGTTTCTGAGACCGGTCGAGGCCCTCAGCAGCAGGTTCCCAGTATGGGTTGTTCCATTAAATGGAAAGAGTAGAGCGTTAAAGGTCAGGCCAGTGAAGCGAGTAGAAAACTTTAACGAAGAACAGCAGAAATGGCGAATTCTTGCCATTGATGATGAGTCCGCTGTGCATGAGACCTATGATGCTATTTTTGAAAGCAAGATGGATAGCGAGCTGGATGAACTCGATCTGCTGCTTGGAGGGCCGGGGCCGGAGGAGTCAGAGTTTGCCATGTTTGCCCTCGAACATGCGATGAGTGGTAAAGAGGGGTTGCAGAAAATTGTTGAGGCGATCGATGTCAATAACCCCTTTGCAGTGATCTATCTCGATATGCGTATGCCGATGGGGTGGGATGGTCTGGAGACGGCTCAACATATTCGTGAGATAGATCAAGAGGTGCGTATCATCCTGATTACCGCCTATATGGATCACAGTCTGACCGATATTCGTAAAAAAATTGGTGTCAAGTTTGAGTTTCTCTCTAAGCCCGTTGACTCCAATGAGTTGCTTCAGCTAACACTTTCACTGGCCACATCCTGGAGCCAGGGGCGTACGCTGGAACTTGCGCTTGAGCGGGCAGAGGCAGCCAGTAAGGTAAAGGATGATTTTTTGGCCTCCATGAGCCACGAATTACGCACCCCATTAACCTCTATTCTCGGCAACAGTAAGTTGATGTCGGGAACCCGGCTGTCGGCTGACCAGAAAAGTCTAATGGAGACGATTGATATCTCTGGACGAGGGTTGCTGGCACTGATCAATGATATTTTGGATCTATCCAAGATTGAAGCGGGTAAATTTGTGGTGGAGCAGACAGATTATGACTTCAATTTGTTGGTTGATGAGATGGAAAAGACATTCTCTGCGGTTGCGAAAGAGTCAAGTCTTCAATTCAGAATTCAAGTAGAAAAACCCTTTGAGCAGCAGTTTATAGGAGATGGGAGGCGTGTGAGTCAGGTAATGATTAACTTACTGAGCAATGCCTTTAAATTTACCGATAAAGGGGGTATTACACTCTCCGTGTGGGTCAACGAACAGCTCCATTTTTCGGTAGAAGATAGCGGGATCGGCATGTCTCCAGAGGTGTTGGACCGGCTCTTCAAGCCCTTTGAGCAGGCGGACCAAACGATCTCCCGTCGTTATGGAGGGACAGGGTTGGGGCTACATATCTCTTGGTCATTGGTTGAGTTGATGGGAGGCTCAATCGATGTCCACAGTATAGAGGATATAGGTACTAAATTTGAGGTTATCCTGCCGTGCCGGCTCAGTGATGTGAAGGTGGCAGAACATAAAGAAGAGACCTCCCTGTTGATGTCCAGTTATTTCAAAGGGCGGGTCTTGGTTGCTGAGGATATAGAAGAGCTGCAGATATTGGTCCGACGTATGTTAGAGATGGTGGGTGTTGAAGTGACCTTGGCGAATAATGGTAAAGAGGCGGTCGAACTTGCACTGATGCAGCCCTACGATCTGGTGCTGATGGATATGCAGATGCCAGAGATGGATGGTATTGAGGCGACAGGGCTGTTGAGGCAGGTTGGATTTGAAGTCCCGATTGTTGCGCTAACGGCTAATGTGATGCAACAACACCGAGAGCAGTTTGAGGAGGCGGGCTGTACAGAGTTTCTCTCAAAACCGATCGATTATGAAGCGTTGATGAAGGTATTAGATAGCTATCTACAGCCATCGGATGGAGCGGTGTCGACCATAAATCAAGAGGTAGCGGTAGCCGAAATTGTCGATGATGAGTTGATGCAGCTTTTTGTGGAGCGGTCTGCGGTACATCTGGAGAGACTAAAAGAGGCCCTTGAGAAAGAGGATTGGGCCTCTGTGCGAAGTGCCGCACATACGGTAAAAGGGAGTGGTTCAACCTTTGGACATCCAGAGCTCACACAGCTGGGTAAGGAGGTTTGTGACCATATTGACCATCAGAGACTCAATGAAGTGCCTGAATTGGTGAAGCAGCTGATTTTGGAGATGGCGGCACTCTAAAAATAGTGAACTTAATAACATATTGATATATATGTTATTTATTGTGGGCTTCTATTTTTGGTAATGGGGTGATCTAAAATTCTGAATATCCATAGTAATGTCATTGGTTGATCCCACGCTTCGACTGAGTGAGAATGCGGTGCTCAATATGCATGTTTAAGTTTTTCAATCTGGCCTTAATTACGGCAACCTAGTTGCCCGCTTGAGGTTTCAATTTCCTGCAGAGAAGGGAGAAAATAGTTATGTCATCAAGAAGAGAACTGGCGAATGCGATCCGCGCACTGAGCATGGATGCAGTACAAAAGGCCAATTCTGGACATCCGGGTGCCCCGATGGGTATGGCGGATATTGCGGAGGTATTGTGGAACAGCCACATGAAGTTCAACCCAACTAACGCAAAATGGACAGATCGTGACCGTTTTATATTGTCGAATGGTCACGGATCTATGTTGATCTATTCCCTGCTACATCTGACAGGTTTTGATCTCAGTATGGATGATATTAAGGACTTCCGTCAGCTTCATGCCAAGACAGCGGGACACCCTGAGTATGGCTATGCCGATGGTATCGAGACCACTACAGGGCCTTTGGGTCAAGGGATCACCAATGCAGTCGGTATGGCAATTGCTGAACGTACTCTGGCAGCACAGTTCAACAAGCCGGGCCATGATATCGTAGATCACAATACCTATGTATTCATGGGGGATGGTTGTTTGATGGAGGGCCTTTCGCATGAGTCATCTGCTATGGCAGGTACTTTGGGGCTGGGTAAGCTGGTCGCCTTCTGGGATGACAACGATATCTCGATTGATGGGCATATCTCTGACTGGATGGAGCGTGATGTTGGCGGACGTTTTGAGTCCTATAACTGGCATGTGATACGTGATGTAGATGGCCACGATGCGGATGCATTGAATGCAGCAATCGAAGCGGCAAAGGCTGAGACCAGCAAGCCGACTCTGATCTGTTGCCGTACCACAATTGGTTTCGGTTCCCCAAACCTCTGTGGTACCCATGATTGCCATGGTGCGCCACTGGGTGACGAAGAGATTGCTGCTACACGCAAGGAGTTGGGCTGGGAACATGCGCCGTTTGAGATTCCGGCAGATGTCTACGCAGGTTGGGACCATAAAGAGCAAGGTGCTGCTGATGAAGCAGCATGGCAGGCGAAGTTTGATGCCTACAGGGCTGAGTATCCTGCTGAAGCCGCTGAGTATGAGCGTCGCATGAGTGGCGCATTGCCGGCAAATTTTGAAGTGGAGATGGATAAGTTCATCGCTAAAACGCAGGAAGAGATGCCAAAAATTGCTTCACGCAAGGCTTCACAGAATGCAATTGAAGCGATGGGCCCTGTGGTTCCTGAGCTGTTTGGCGGCTCTGCGGATCTTACCGGCTCTAATCTCACCAATTGGTCGGGTACTGTGAAAGTGACTCCGGATAATGCCAAGGGTAACTACATCTCCTGGGGGGTGCGTGAGTTTGGTATGGCACATATGATGAACGGAATGGTGCTGCACGGTGGCTTCAAGGTCTATGGTGCCACCTTCTTTATGTTTATGGAGTTCATGCGTAATGCCTTGCGTATGTCTGCCCTGATGAAGATCGGAACTATCTATGTCTACACTCATGACTCTATTGGTCTGGGTGAGGATGGTCCTACCCATCAGCCTGTTGAGCAGATGGCAACCATGCGTGCAATTCCAAACTTCCACACCTGGAGAGGATCTGACGCCATTGAGTCAGCTGTCTCCTGGAAGATGGCGATGTTGCGTGGCAATGCACCCACGGCATTGGTATTTTCTCGCCAGAACCTGACGCCTATGGAGCGTACAGCCGAGCAGTTGAAAAATATTGAGAAGGGCGGTTACGTACTCAAAGATTGTGATGGTGATGCAGACATTATTCTGATCGCATCGGGTTCTGAGGTTGGGCTGGTAGTTGATGCTGCAGCTGCGATGAGTGGTCGCAAGGTACGTGTGGTCTCAATGCCATCTACCGATATGTTTGATGAGCAGGACCAGGCCTACAAAGATTCGGTGCTTACCCCAGGTGTTAAGCGTGTTGCTGTTGAAGCGGGCGTTGAGAATGGCTGGCACAAGTATGTTGGTCTTGAAGGTGCGGTAGTCTGCATGGAATCATTTGGTGAGTCTGCACCTGCAGGCCAACTCTTCGAACAGTTTGGTTTCACCGTTGACAACGTGGTTGCTACTGTAGATTCAGTACTGGGTTAACCGTTTTTCAACACGCCATACGGTTGAGTGACCGTATGGTCGTGATTTAAACGGGTACAAAAAGTTTATTATTACGTTTTAAGGAGTATTTAGAGAATGACAATTAAAGTCGGAATTAACGGTTTTGGTCGTATCGGTCGTATGGTCTTCCGTGCAGTTTACAAAGAGGCAGAGTTCAGCGATATCGAAGTCGTTGGTGTAAATGACCTGCTTGATGCTGAGTACCTTGCTTACATGTTGAAATATGACTCAGTACATGGTCGTTTTGGTGGTGAAGTGGACTCAAAAGAGGGTGCACTGATTGTTGATGGTCGTGAAATTCGCCTGACTGCAGAGCGTGACCCATCTGACCTGAAGTGGGGAGACGTTGAAGCGGATATCGTCATCGATTGCACAGGCTTCTTCCTGACAGAAGAGAGTTGCCAGAAGCACATCGATGCTGGCGCGAAGAAGGTTGTACAGTCTGCTCCATCTAAGGATGGCACACCAATGTTCGTATACGGTGTAAATCACGAGACTTATGCCGGACAGGCAATCGTCTCAGCCGCCTCTTGTACGACCAACTGTCTGGCGCCTGTTGCCAAAGTTCTGAATGACAACTGGGGCCTGAAACGTGGTCTCATGACTACAGTTCACGCAGCGACAGCTACACAGAAAACGGTTGATGGTCCTTCCATGAAGGATTGGCGTGGTGGTCGTGGAATCCTCGAAAACATGATTCCATCTTCTACAGGTGCTGCAAAGGCGGTAGGTGTGGTTCTGCCTGAGTTGAATGGCAAACTGACCGGTATGGCGTTCCGTGTACCGACTTCTGACGTCTCTGTGGTGGATCTGACTGTAGAGCTGGAGAAAGAGGCGAGCTACGAAGAGATCTGTGTGGCAATGAAGGCGGCTTCAGAGGGTCCAATGAAGGGCACGCTGGGTTACACTGACGAGAAGGTTGTCTCTACTGACTTCCGTGGTATTAGTCAGTCCTCTATCTTCGATTCAGAGGCAGGTATCGCGCTGGATGGTACCTTCGTCAAGGTGGTCTCCTGGTATGACAATGAGTATGGTTATACCTGTAATATGATGCGTTTTGTTGTCCATGTTGCGAACAATTAATCGCGTACATTGATTGATGTTTGAACCACAGAGGGCACAGGGTACATAGGGATTGAAATCATCTCTGTGTACCCTGTGCCCTCTGTGGTTTAATTGCCCCGCAAGAGTTTTTCGAAAAGGGCACCTTTTCTAAAAATTCTCAAATATTCAGGAGTAGAACTATGTCAGTAATTAAAATGACCGACCTCGACCTCACCGGTAAACGTGTGCTGATCCGTCAGGATCTCAATGTACCGATTAAAGAGGGTAAGGTGAGCAGTGATAAGCGAATTCGAGCCTCTATGCCAACCATTGAACTCTGTATCAAAGCGGGTGCACAGGTGATGTTGATGTCTCATCTGGGACGTCCAACAGAGGGTGAGCCAGCCGATGAATTTTCCATGAAACCGGTGGCTGACTACCTCAGTGAGGCGCTGGGTAAAGAGGTCGCGTTGGTTGCAGACTATCTGGATACACCTCCTGACTTGAGCAATGGTGAAGTGGTTTTGCTGGAAAACGTCCGCTTTAATATCGGTGAGAAGAAAAATGCAGAGGATCTCTCTGCGCAATATGCTGCGCTCTGTGATATCTACGTGATGGATGCCTTTGGTACTGCGCACCGTGCACAGGCTTCTACTCATGGTGTAGCCAAAACAGCCCCAACGGCTTGTGCCGGTCCGCTGCTAGCCGGTGAGCTGGATGCGTTGGGTAAGGCGTTGGATAATCCAGCGCGACCTATGGCTGCTATTGTGGGTGGCTCAAAAGTCTCAACCAAACTGACTGTACTGGAGTCACTCTCCAGTGTTGTGGATCAATTGATCCCCGGTGGTGGTATTGCCAACACCTTTATCGCTGCGGCAGGCCACAACGTGGGTAAGTCACTGGTTGAAGAGGACCTGATTCCTGAGGCAAAACGTCTGATGGAGGCCGCTAAGGCAAAGGGTGGTGAAATTCCTGTTCCTACAGATGTGGTTGTGGGTAAAGAGTTCTCAGAGTCTGCAGTGGCAACCGTGAAAAAGGTTGAGGATGTGGAGGACGATGACATGATTTTTGATATCGGACCTGATACAGCATCCCGTTTTGCCGAGATGATGAAGGCAGCCGGTACAGTCGTCTGGAATGGTCCGGTAGGTGTTTTTGAGTTTGACCAGTTTGGTGAAGGTACCAAGAATTTGGGCATGGCGATTGCTGATTCTGCTGCTTTCTCTATTGCCGGCGGGGGAGATACTCTGGCGGCCGTCGACAAATATGGTATTTCCGAGAAGATCTCCTATATCTCCACTGGTGGTGGTGCTTTCCTGGAGTTTCTGGAAGGGAAAAAGCTACCAGCAGTTGTCATGTTAGAAGAGCGTGCAAACCGTTAAAATGATGTTGTTGAAGCTGATTTCAACCGTACATGAACTAGGGTAAATATGCTGAGACGTACAAAAATAGTTGCGACCCTCGGGCCTGCGACTGATTCACCGGAAGCACTGGATAAGCTGATTGAAGCAGGTGTTGACGTGGTGCGTCTGAACTTTTCCCATGGCTCTGAAGAGGAGCACCTCAACAGGGCAGAGACCGTGCGCAACCGGGCACGGGCACATGGTCGGCAGGTTGGTGTGATCGCCGATCTGCAAGGGCCGAAAATCCGTATTGGACGCTTTATAGAAGGCAAAGTGGAGCTTGTAGAGGGGGACTCTTTCTGCCTCGATATGGGACTCGATATTAATAGCGGTACAAAAGATGCGGTTGGCTCAACCTACAAAAAGCTGCATGAGGACCTCTCCAGAGGAGACTCTCTACTGCTGGATGACGGTCGAATCGCACTCTGGGTTAAAGAGGTTGAGGGTGACAAGATCTACTGCCGAGTCACAACGGGTGGTGCGCTCTCCAATAATAAAGGGATCAACCTGCAAGGTGGTGGCCTCTCGGCAGCGGCACTAACCGATAAAGACCGGGTCGATATCAAAATTGCGGCCAAGATGCAGGCAGATTATGTTGCGGTCTCGTTTGTTCGTAGTGCAGAGGATGTACGTGAGGCGCGTGAGTTACTGGTTGAAGCCGGGTGGGGAGAGTGCGGCATTATCTCCAAGATGGAACGTGCTGAGTCGATTCCGATTGCCGATGAAATTATCAAAGAGTCTGATGGGATTATGGTGGCACGTGGTGATCTCGGTGTTGAGATTGGGGATGCCTCACTTCCACCGGTGCAGAAGCGGTTGATTAAGTTGGCTCGTTCGATGGATCGTTTTGCAATCACAGCGACCCAGATGATGGAGAGCATGATCGAAAATTCAATTCCAACCCGTGCAGAGGTGTTTGATGTTGCCAATGCTGTACTGGATGGTACCGATGCAGTGATGCTTTCAGGGGAGACAGCGGTAGGAAAACATCCTGCAAAGGTGGTCAACGCAATGGCCAACATCTGTCTTGAGGCAGAGCAGCAGCGACAGGCAAAAGTTTCAGGCCATCGCATGAATGAGCACTTCCAGCGTCGTGATGAGGCCATTGCGATGGCGGCAATGTATACCGCCAACCACCTTGGGGTAAAGGCGATTGCCTCATTGACAGAATCCGGTGCAACCGCACTATGGATGTCACGGATCAGTTCCGGTATTCCAATTTTTGCAATGACACGGGATTTGCAGACCCGGCGCAAAGTGACCATCTACCGTGGAGTCTATCCGGTTAGTTTTGATCTGATCTCAAAAGAGAAGGATGTAGTCAATCAAGAGATGATTGATGAGCTGGTGCGACGCGGTGTTGTGCGTGCAAAAGATACAGTTATTATCACCAAAGGCGATCTGGTGGGTGAAGGTGGTGGCACCAATATTATGAAGATCTGTTACGTGGGTGATACGGTAGTGAGTTGATGGAGATAAGGTTATACTATTGATTTAGTATGGTTTTTTGTTTTATTTTTTTAAGTGTAGTTATAGTTAAGGAGAAAGATCGATGCTGATTTCAATGCGTCAATTGCTGGACCATGCGGCTGAAAATGGTTATGGAATGCCTGCGTTTAATGTCAATAACATGGAGCAGGTTCATGCCATCATGCAGGCTGCTGATGAGACAAATAGCCCTGTAATCATGCAGGGTTCTGCCGGAGCACGCTCCTATGCAGGTGAACCATTTCTGCGTCACCTGATCTCTGCTGCAGTAGAGATGTATCCACACATTCCAGTGGTGATGCACCAGGATCATGGCTCAGAACCTGCGGTCTGCTTGCGTTCAATCCAGTCTGGTTTTACCTCGGTGATGATGGATGGCTCTCTGATGGCAGATGCCAAGACCCCTTCAAGCTATGAGTACAATGCTGCAGTCACCAAGCAGGTTGTCGATATGGCTCATGCTGGTGGTGTATCGGTAGAGGGCGAGCTGGGTTGCCTGGGTTCACTGGAGACCGGTGAGATGGGTGAGGAAGATGGTCATGGCGCTGAAGGCAAACTGGATCTTGATCTGTTGCTGACGGACCCGGAAGAGGCTGCACAGTTTGTTAAGGATACCGGTGTAGATGCGCTGGCAATTGCCATCGGTACCTCGCACGGCGCCTACAAGTTCACTCAGGAGCCAACGGGTGAGATTCTGCGTATTGACCGTATCAAGGAGATCCATGCACGTATCCCGAATACTCATCTGGTGATGCATGGCTCCTCATCCGTCCCACAGGAGTGGTTGAAGACCATTAATGATTTTGGTGGTGATATGGGGCAAACCTATGGTGTGCCGGTTGCAGAGATCCAGGAAGGAATCAAGAGTGGTGTGCGTAAAGTAAATATTGATACAGATCTGCGTATGGCCTCGACCGGTTCCGTACGCCGTCACCTGATGGAGAACACCTCGAACTTTGACCCACGTAAGTTCCTCAAGGAGTCTACAAAGGGAATGATGGAGGTCTGCAAGGCGCGTTACCTCGCATTCGGTTGTGAAGGAATGGCCTCCAAGCTCACTCCCGTCTCACTGGAGACCATGTTTGATCGTTACGGTAAAGGTGAGCTAGACCCACAGGTCAATTAAGCGAACTTTACTCGTTAGCTGAATAAAACCCGCAGCCCTTTTAAAAGAGAGGGGCTGCGGGTTTTTTATTACAGCTTGGTTGGATTGAGAGATCAACTATCGGTTTCTGAGCTGCACCGTCATTTGGTAGATTTTACGTAAATAATAGTCCTGATAGGGGCCATGGTCGACATCCAGCAAGCTGTAGAGGGTGTCGTCAGGCTGTTGTCGGGCCACTGATTCACTACGCAACAGGATAGCAACCTCAACCGTTCGTACCGACTCCCAATCGGCAATTTGGTCTGCATTGAGGTATTGGTCAACCGAGTGGTCACCATCCTGATCAATCCCGAAACGGAATTGTAGTCCGTCAATGGGGCTGGTTAGAGTTTGTGGTGAGGGGTAGGCGCTGCCATTGCCGTCACAACGCAATGTATTTTCTTGCAGATAGTAACGAATGGAAGTGGCGCTGGAACCGGCACAATCCAGACCATTTTGGTAACTGAGGGTAATGCTGTCACTATTCAACTCCCCACTGCTGTTCTCTGCAGTGAGAGCCGACCCAACAAAACTTTCTGCCGGGTAACCCGCTTTACGAAGCTCTGTAGTGAGAAACTGAAGTGCATGGCGTCCCTGTTCATGCAAAGTGAGCCACTGCTGCTGGGTTTGTGACGCTAAACGATGATCAATAAAAAGTTGTGTGGTCGTCAACAGGATGGTGAAACCGAGCGCCATGGAGACGAGCAACTCCACAAGAGTGAATCCACCAACAGGTTTTGAGCAGCGGTTCATGGTGTGGAAAAATGGAGCGTATGGGTCGCTGAGGCGGCACGATCACTCCACTGAATGGTGATCAAGTAGTACCCGCCTGCAGTTGATGTGATCGAACCCACACCATTGGGCAGCAAGGTACTGTTGCGCTGGTTCCACTGGCTGAAGTCGAAGGTAGCGATCTCTTCAGGACTACAGGGGTTGCTGACGCAATCCGCTGCTGAAGGAATGGCTGAGAGTGCAAGATAGTGACCTGCAGAGATGGCAAGGGGGTTGGCTCGGACTCGTTCAACCATACTGCTGGCCTGTATCGTTGCAAGGTCATGGAAGATAGCTCCCTGTGTTACTTGAAGGGCGTGACTGGTCAATGCTGCAAACCCAAACAGTGCAGTAGTGAGTAGAAAGAGCGCAATGAGTGTCTCAATCAATGTGTAGCCGTGTGTACGGTTATAGCGTAAAAGAGATCTCTTTCCCTGTATTATTGGGAGATGATCCTTGTTAACACACCTGATATAGTCCGTTTCCATGAATGAGTCACTTTCCGGTTTTTTACATACCTTGCTGAGCAGTTTACGGGATCTGGCTCCGATTATTTTGGTGATTGGCTTCTTTCAATTGGCAATTTTACAACAGCCGATCCAGAATTTGCCGGAGATAGCAGCAGGGCTTTTTCTGGTTGTACTGGGGCTTACCTTCTTTATCTATGGCTTGGAGATGGGGCTGTTTCCCATCGGTGAGGCGATGGCAGAGGCTTTAGCACGCAAAGGCAGCCTTCCCTGGCTGGTCACATTCTCTTTTCTGCTAGGGTTTGGAACCACAATTGCCGAGCCAGCACTGATACTGGTCTCAAGTGAAGCAGCTAAGGTTGCAGCAGCGGGGGGGATGATTAGCGACACCCTGCAGGATAGAGAGAGTTATGCCAATGGACTCCGTTTTACCGTTGCCTTTTCAGTTGGGCTTGCGATTTTGGTTGGCGTGATCCGCATTCTGAAGGGGTGGCCGATTCAGTATCTGATTATTGGTGGTTATATCGGGGTGGTGGTGATGACCCTTTTTGCACCGGATGAGATTATTGGTCTCGCCTATGATGCCGGCGGCGTCACCACCTCCACAGTCACGGTTCCGCTGGTTACGGCGCTGGGGGTCGGGTTGGCAAGTAGTATACGTGGACGTAATCCAATGACAGATGGGTTTGGTTTGATCGCCTTCGCTTCATTGACTCCGATGATTTTTGTGATGGCCTACGGGATTATTATCTAAGATGGAGTTTCTGCGAGAGTTTGGTCATTCATTGATCTCCACAGCGGGAGATATGCTACCTATCGTGGTGATTATTTTTGGCTTCCAACTGGTGGTGATTCGTCGCAGAATCCCCAATCTTAAGCGGGTATTGATCGGTTTCTTCTATGTGCTGCTGGGGTTATCCCTGTTCCTGATGGGGTTAGAGCAGGCAATATTCCCGCTGGGA
Organism: Gammaproteobacteria bacterium; assembly: GCA_013349825.1. GTDB lineage: Bacteria > Pseudomonadota > Gammaproteobacteria > Thiopontia. The sequence continues at coordinate 26,001 of DUYW01000006.1, forward strand.
GAGCAGATGGCAACGCAACTCTCAGACCCACAATTTATTGCTCAAAGTTCTGGTCATAGTGCTGCAGAGCTCTACTGGTATGACTACTACTGGGTCTATCTGTTTGCCGCCACTATAGGCTTCTCTACAACGATTGCGGAGCCATCACTGCTGGCTGTAGCCCTGAAGGCAGAGCATGTCTCAGGTGGTACGGTTGCAGCCAATGGGTTAAGAATCGCGGTAGCCCTGGGGGTTGCAGTGGGTATTGCTTTGGGGTCCTATCGAATTGTCACAGGTATACCTCTCTACTACTTTATAGTGGTGGGATATGTTGTGGTGATGATTCAGACCTACTTCTCTCCAAAATTTATTATTGCACTCGCCTATGACTCTGGTGGTGTGACTACATCAACTGTGACCGTCCCACTGGTTGCTGCACTGGGGTTGGGGCTGGCAAACTCAGTTCCGGGGCGTAGTGCGCTACTGGATGGTTTTGGGCTGATTGCATTTGCCAGCCTACTGCCGATTATTGCAGTGCTGGGTTATGTTCAGCTTTCAGAGTGGATGGTTCGACGCAGCATAGATAAGGAGTCTTCATCATGACCTGGAAACGAAGCAGACAAGTGATGACTCAAACGGAAATACCCTTTGATACGATTTACCACAGGAGACCATGATGCACTTCAAGTTACTCATTTCATTGATTGAAGAGGATAAAACTGATCAGGTGGTCAGAGCAGCACGAGAGGCGGGGGCCACTGGGGCGACCGTAATCAACCATGCCAGAGGAGAGGGGCTCAAGGTTGCCAAGAGCTTCTTCGGGCTTGCACTGGAGACCAACCGGGATATGGTCATGTTTATTGTAGAAGAACACCTCAGTCGTCATATTCTGGAACGGATTGGGGAGGTGGGTGAATTTGGTGAACCGGGAACCGGCATGGTGTTTCAGCTGGATGTCGAGGATGCGTTAGGCTTCTCCAGTCAAATTGAGAGGCTTTCAGATGTAGTAGAGGAGCAGATCTAATGGATGATAATAAGGTGATTCGTGTGCGGGATGTGATGAAGACCAAGTTTGACCTGGTCGATGGTTTGGCCACGGTTTCAGAGGCGTTGGCAGAGATGCGACATGTAGAAAACAAATCACTGATTGTCGATAAGCGTCATGAAGATGATGAATTTGGAATGCTGTTGATCTCGGATATCGCCCGTCAGGTGTTAGCGAAAGACCGTTCACCAGACCGGGTTAATGTCTATGAGGTGATGTCGAAACCGGTTATTACGGTCGATACGGAGATGGATATTCGCTATTGTGCACGGCTTTTTGAACGCTTTAACCTCTCGCGATCACCGGTAACCAAGGGTAGTAAAGTAGTCGGTATTGTCAGTTTTACAGATATGGTCCTGAAGGGGATGTGTGACTACAACTAAGACCGGAACGTCACTATCAATTGATGGACAGGGACGGGTCCGTGAAGCGTATCAGATTCCATCCCCCAATTGTGATGCACGCCCGACAGGTGAAGAGATCAGCCTAGTGGTGATTCATGGGATCAGCCTGCCAGAGGGGGAGTTTGGCACCCCCTATATTGATCACCTCTTTACCAACCAGATAGTGGGGGATGAGGCCCCCGGTTTTGCGCAACTCAAGGCATTGCGAGTCTCTGCGCATCTATTGATTCGTCGCCAGGGGCAACTGGTACAATACGTCTCTTTACAGCAGCGAGCCTGGCACGCCGGGGTCTCCACTTTTCAGGGGCGTGAGCGCTGTAATGATTTTTCGATCGGGGTTGAGCTGGAGGGGGCTGATACCATCCCCTATACAGAACTACAGTACCAGCAGCTGGAGTGGGTACTGAAGCTGTTACTGTTGCACTACCCACAGATAACACCGGCTCGAATAGTAGGTCACTGTGATATTGCTCCGGGAAGAAAGAGTGACCCTGGGGTGGCTTTTGAATGGGAAAGAGTCACTCAACAGAAACTATCGGGAGCTGCTGGCAGCAGCAGACCATAACAGAACACTACAGAGTTAATACTAGATATTATGACATTACTATCGATCATCATTACCCTGGGTATTGAACGTTTCTATCGGGTATTGGACGACTACCGTAACCTTGACTGGTTTGCCCGTTGGAGTAACTGGGTAGCGGAACACAGATCGATTAATAGCAGTCGAACCAGTGTGATTGTCACCCTGTTGACACTGCTGCTACCGCTGCTGTTGGTGCATCAACTCGCGACCTGGATGGCCGATGGCGGCTGGTTGCCTGAACTCCTGTTTAATATGTTGATTCTGGTTCTCTCACTGGGGCCAAAAGATCTGCGCACCCAGGTTGAGACAGTCATAGAGAGTTGGACTCAAGACGATGTGGAGGGGGGGATTCTCCACGCAGAGGGGCTGTTGGAGGGTGAGTTGCCTGAAGAGAAGCGTGGGGTGATACGGAAATTGACAGAAGCGGTACTGACCGAAGCGAACCCCCGGATCTTTACTGTACTGTTCTGGTTTATTCTGTTCGGGCCGGCTGCCGCATTGTTGGTTCGCTTGAGCCTGACCCTGATGGAGTTGCAGAAGAGTGAGGATGATGATTTTGCAGGGTCACCCACATCACTCCTGATTCAGATCAACCATTTTTTGGCCTGGCCTGCCGCCCATCTGGTGGCGATCAGTTATGCGGTCGTAGGAGACTTCTCCTCTGCAATGAAGCGCATCATAGAGCATGGTGGAGATTGGCAACGAAACCGTGTTGTCATGTTGTATGCAGGACTGGGGGCCATTCGCCTTGATCCACTGCAGGAGGATCAAGCAGAGCTGTCAGTAGAGGAAGAAGGCCAAGAGAGCGCAGAGTTGCAAGAGGTTTGGGACGCACTGGAGATGGTGAGACGTGCAGAGTTTGCCTGGATTGCGCTATTGGCGCTGCTTATATTGACCGGTGCTATACATACCTAGTACTCCGACAACACTGTTTTGACCGTCTCAGAGCCAAACATAATAATCCCCACCCCGACCAGACAAAAACTAACCCCAACCCAATCTGTTGTTGTGGGGCGGATGGAGTCAACGGCCCACAGCCAGAGTAGTGCAACACTGATATAGACCCCGCCATAGGCAGCATACACCCGTCCAGCAGCTTGAGGATGGAGCGTTAGTAACCATGCAAAGAGGGCCAGGCTGAGTGCGGCAGGAATCAATAAAAGTATCGAGTGGCCCTGTTTTAACCAGAGGTAAGGGAGATAGCAGCCAATAATTTCTGCAATGGCCGTTATAAAAAACAGAGCAAACAGTTTGAATATTTCCATACCTCCATCATACCGCGTCTTTTTACCTTGGCACAGCCTGTTTGATCTTTCAGAAAATAGTGGGAAATGAGGTACCATAGCAGACTGTTTTTATAAGATTCATCAGAAGGGGTAATGTGTGAGTTGGGCCGGAAAATTACTGGGTGGTGCATTTGGCTTTCTATTAGGTGGACCGATTGGTGCACTGGTTGGAGTAGCGTTCGGACACAATTTTGATAAAGGAATGGAGAGGGTAGCGGCCTCCATTGGGTGGGAACCCGGTAACCAGCAGCGCATACAGACTGCCTTCTTTACGGCCACTTTTTCAGTCATGGGCCACATTGCCAAGGCAGATGGCAGAGTGACCGCTGATGAAATCCGCATGGCGCGTGCGGTGATGGATCATCTGCAACTGGATGCCAATCTGCGCAAAGCGGCAGAAAAGCTCTTCAATGAGGGTAAGAAATCCGCTTTCCCTCTGGATGATCTACTGCAGCAGTTTCGTCAAGAGGTGGGGCGCCGTACTACAGTGACGCAGATGTTTATGGAGATTCAACTGCAAGCCGCCTTTGCAGATGGCAAGCTGGATCCGGTTGAACGCAAGATTCTGCTTCACATTGCCTCTGCTCTGGGGATCTCTCGGCCACTCTATGAGCAGTTGGAGTCAATGGTGCGTGCCTCTGCAGGTCAGCCTCCCGGACAGAGAGGTAGACAGCGACCAACACTTGAAAGTGCCTATGAGACTTTGGGGCTTAAATCGACGACCAGTGATGCGGAGATTAAACGCGCCTACCGTCGGCTGATGAGCCAGCACCACCCCGATAAACTGGTCGCCAAAGGACTACCGGAAGAGATGATGAAGATGGCTACAGAGAAGACGCACCAGATTCGTACCGCCTACGAGACGATACAGGAAGTGAGAAAAAAATAGCCTGGAATGTAGAGAGCCTCTCGGACAAGCTCTTGGCCATTAGGGGTTAGCCATTGCATCCTATTATTGCCATGCAACCCCTGTCCACAGACTCCTTGACTCAAAAAGTGGAGCACAGATCAAGTAATGAGCTGTTGATGGATAAACTTTGGGGCTGAAAAGTCTCCTCTCATCCTGTAAAGTTCCCGTTTTGAATCATATAACCCCTACTCACAAGGATCTCTTATGAAAGATAACCTGATTGCCCCCTCTATCCTCTCTGCTGATTTTGCCAAATTGGGTGAGGAAGTTGATAACGTCCTCGCTGCGGGCGCTGATATTGTCCACTTCGATGTGATGGATAACCACTACGTGCCCAATTTAACCATTGGGCCACTGGTGTGTGATGCGCTGCGTAGCCATGGTGTTACCGCTGAAATTGATGTCCACATGATGGTGAAGCCAATGGACCGCATTATTCCTGATTTTGCCAAGGCGGGGGCGACCTATATCACCTTCCATCCAGAGGCATCTGACCATATTGATCGTTCTCTGGCGCTGGTCAAAGAGCAGGGCTGTAAAGCGGGCCTGGTATTTAACCCGGCAACCCCACTCTCTCATCTCGACTATGTGATGGATAAGGTGGACATGATTCTGTTGATGTCTGTTAACCCCGGTTTCGGTGGTCAGAGCTTCATCCCTGCAACTTTGGACAAATTGCGTCAGGCGCGCAAAATGATTGATGAGAGCGGCTACGATATTCGTCTGGAGATTGACGGTGGAGTAAAGGCCAATAATATCCGTGAGATTCGTGAAGCCGGTGCCGATACCTTTGTTGCCGGTTCCGCAATCTTTGGTGCAGGTCAGGATTCTGATGCCCATCGTTACGATAGCATCATCAACGAGATGCGTGCAGAGCTTGCTAAAGCGAATAACGCGTAACAGTTATGGCTCTGAAACTCCCGAAAATGGTGCTGATTGATGTTGATGGTACCCTGGTAGACAGTGTGCCGGATCTGGCCTGGTGTGTCGATGAGATGCTGAAACAGATTGATATGCCAACGCGTGGGGAGGCGCGTGTTCGCCACTGGGTGGGTAATGGTGTAGAGCGTCTGGTACGGCGCGGCCTGACCGACTCTCTGGATGGCGAGCCGGATGAGTCGCTGTTTGAAAAAGCATTCCCGATCTTCTCTGAACTCTATGCCGAGAATACCAGCAAGCGTAGCGTGCTCTATCCCGGTGTGGAAGAGGGGTTGGAGTGGCTCAAAAGTCAGCCACTGCGTATCGGTTGTGTCACCAACAAGGCGGAGTGTTACACGCAGCCAATCCTGAAGGATCTGGGTATTGCGGACTACTTTGAGATTGTGGTGAGTGGCGATACCCTGCCGGTGAAGAAGCCTGACCCCGGTCCGTTGCTGCATGTCTCCGAGCACTTTGGTTTACAACCCAGCGAAGCAACCATGATTGGTGACTCGATGAGTGATGTAAAGGCTGCACGTGCAGCCGGATTCACCATCGTCTGTATGAGCTATGGTTACAACCACGGTGAGGATATTCGTGACTACAACCCGGATACAGTGATCGATTCTATGGCAGAATTTCCTGACATATTCTCTCTGTAGATGATGGACTCATCCCGCTTCAACGAGCTGGCCGCCAAAGGTCATAATCGTATCCCGTTGACCCGTGAGATCCTCGCGGATATGGATACCCCGCTCTCAGCTTACCGTAAAGTGGCTGAGGGAGCATGGAGCTACCTGTTTGAATCAGTGCAGGGTGGAGAGAAGTGGGGGCGTTACTCCATTATAGGGCTACCAGCCAAGACTATACTACGGGTGCGTGGACACCAGATCACCATTGAGACCGATGGGGTTGAAGTGGAGTCGGTTGAGAGTGATGACCCGCTGAGCTGGATTGAAGATTATCGAAAACAGTTTGATGTGGCAAAGTGTGAAGGTTTCCCCCGCTTTACCGGTGGACTGGTGGGGTGTTTTGGTTACGATACTGTACGCCTGATTGAGGAGAAGCTGACCGAAATACCGGAAACAGACCCACTCAATAACCCTGATATTGTATTGATGGTCTCGGAAGAGGTGCTGGTGTTTGATAACCTCAGTGGCAAACTCCATATCGTAATCCATGTTGACCCCGCTAATGAAGGAGCGCTGAAACAAGGTGAACAGCGCCTGGATCAAATTACAGAACGGCTCAACCGGCCAGCCCCCCCACTGAGCACATCCTCAAGTCGCACAGTGAATGAATCCGATTTTGTCTCTGGATTTACCCAGGATAAATTTGAAGCGGCAGTGGAGAAAATCAAAGACTATATTGTCGAAGGGGATGTGATGCAGGTGGTGATTTCGCAACGTCTCTCGATCCCTTTTCAAGCACCTCCACTCAACCTTTATCGTGCCTTGCGTACCCTCAACCCCTCACCCTACATGTTCTATCTCAATTTGGGAGACTTCCATGTTGTGGGTTCTTCACCTGAGATTTTGACACGGGTAGAGGATGGTGAAGTGACGGTGCGCCCGATTGCAGGTACCCGCCGTCGGGGCCACAGTGAAGCAGAAGATTTGGCACTGGAGCAGGAGCTGTTGGCGGACCCCAAGGAGCTGGCAGAACACCTGATGTTGATTGATCTGGGGCGCAATGATGTAGGGCGTGTGGCAGTGACCGGAAGCATTGAGCTGACGGAGAAGATGAAGATTGAGCGTTACTCTCATGTGATGCATATCGTCTCCAATGTCACGGGTAAACTGAAACCGGAGATGAACGCAATGGACGCGTTGCGGGCTACCTTCCCGGCTGGAACCGTGAGTGGGGCACCAAAGATTCGGGCGATGGAGATCATTGATGAACTGGAACCGGTTAAACGTGGGATCTACGCCGGGGCCGTGGGCTATATTGGCTGGAATGGCAATATGGATACTGCGATTGCAATCCGTACTGCGGTGATTAAAAATGGTGAACTGCATATTCAGGCGGGTGCCGGAGTCGTGCATGACTCGATTCCACGACTGGAGTGGAAAGAGACCATGAATAAGGGGCGGGCCGTATTTCGTGCGGTAGAGATGGCAGAGGCGGGTCTTGATCGGTAGCAGTTACAGTTGGCGAAAAATTACACATGCTTGCGGACTTTCCCATCTGAATTCATGAGTCTACGCAGCGATCAATTTATGGGTACCCCAAACCCTGTGGAGGATGAAACATTTACCCGCTTTCGGGATGAGCTGGGTGGTCAACTGATCAATCGCGCCTGGAATCTTGGCAGTGCTCATAGCGATCAGCTTTTCCGGTCTGGCAGAGGAGCTGAATGGTGGTAGTGCGATTCAGCCAGCAGAAGATAGTAGCCAGGAGCATCAGGAGGCCTTCCAGTTGGCAATGTCAATTGCCAACAATAAAGTCTCAAGAATGGCTCCAGCCCCCTTTTGATTTTTACTGCAGCTTCTCCTGCAGTAACTTTTGAAATAGCTGGATCCGGCTTTCAGCCATCTCTTCCGTATAGGGAAGCCGTTCACTATGTCCCCAGACTGGGCCAGGCCAGGCCGGATCATCTTCGTTGCGGGCGATATGGTGCAGATGGAGTTGCGGGACAATATTGCCCAAAGCACCCACATTGAGTTTTTTCGGATCAAACTGTTCATTCAGTAGCTGCTGTATCAGGCAGCTCTCCTCTAGCAGTTGTTGGCGCTGCAGCGCATCCAGCTGATAGATTTCACGGGCGGGATGATCCAGCTCAGGCACCAGAATAATCCACGGATAACGTGCATCATCCATCAATAGACAGTGTGAGAGTGGCAGCCTACCGATACGGTGGGTGTCATTGAGCAGTTGAGGATGGAGTTCCATTGTCGGTATAGTACTGGAAAAATAATGGTATGGAGAGGGTTTCAGAGTGGTTAAACCGAGTGAACTAAAGGGGGAGCGTAGCCTGTCACCCTATCTGATTGTCCTCTTTCTTAATGCCTTTGTTGATTTGGGTCATAAGATTACCATTCAAAACACCATCTTTAAGGTCCATGATGGGGCAACCCAGATTGTATTGACTGCATTGGTCAATGCATTGATTTTAATTCCTTTTATCCTGTTGGTAGTGCCTGCTGGGAGGCTGTCTGATCGACAACCAAAACGCTGGGTGATGCAGCAGTCGGCGGCTCTGGCAGTGGCTGTAGCACTGCTGATTACCCTCTGCTACTACCAGGGGTGGTTTGAGTGGGCCTTTTTTCTGACACTGATTTTAGCACTACAGAGTGCGCTTTTCTCGCCAGCCAAATATGGTTACCTGCGTGAAATGGTGGAGGATAGAGACCTTACCCGGACCAATGGTGTTGTACAGGCGGTGACCATTATTGCGATTCTGAGTGGCATGTTTCTTTTTTCACTGCTGTTCGAGTGGCTTTATGGAGCAACCTCGCCAACGGCTGCTGCAGATACCCTGCGGGTGGTGGCCCCACTGGGATGGTTGTTGGTGGCATTGTCTATTGCCGAATGGTGGATGGCAACGCGACTACCGCAAGTTCCGGTTGTCGCCGTGGAGGCTACGCCAGCACAGAACACAACCTCTACCTGGGTACTGATTCGGCAAAACAGGGTGATCTGGTATTCGGTTGTCGGTCTTTCTCTGTTCTGGGGTGTTTCACAAGTCTCTATTGCGGTATTTCCGGCGCTGGCCAAGGCCAATCTGGGGGTTACCAATACGCTGGTGATTCAGGGAATTCTTGCCAGTGCGGGTCTGGGCATACTGGTTGGAGCATTGGTTGCAGCAAAGATTTCTGATCACTGGATTGAGCAGGGTTTGATTCCGCTGGGTGGAGTTGGAATTGCCTTGGTCTTGTCGCTGATCCCCTTCAGTGAGGCGGTCTCTGAATTGGCAGTATTATTCCTGTTGATGGGACTCTTTGGTGGAATTTTGATTGTGCCACTCAATGCATTGATTCAGTTTTATGCCCCGCACCCACTGCTGGGACGTATCCTGGCAGCCAATAACTGGGTACAGAATGGGGTAATGCTTACCTTTCTGCTCATCACTATGGGGGTTGCGGTGCTGGGGCAGGAGTCTGCCAACCATGCGGCACTGTTATTCTATCTGATCACCGCTACAGCATTGATTGCATCAATCCTTGCAGTAAAAAAGATGGTGTGGGCACTGGCACGGTTATGGGTACGCCTACTCTTCCGTCGTCGATATGAGGTGACAGCCCATGGTGTATCATCGATACCGAAACAGGGTGGCGTCCTGCTGTTGGGAAACCACATCAGCTGGATTGACTGGGCAATTATACAAATGGTATTAGAGCGCCCGGTTCACTTTGTGATGGAGCAGGAGCTCTATGATCAACCCCTGTTGCGTTCCATGCTGGATGCGGTGGGAGTGATACCGATCTCCAGTCAGCGTAGTAAAGAGGCGATCCGGCGGGTTAGAACACACCTCAATCGAGGGGAGGTGGTGGCGCTATTTCCTGAGGGGGCGATCAGCCACAACGGCCAACTGAGGCCGTTGCGTAGAGGTTTTGAGGTGGCACTGGCTGAGACAGAGGCGGTTGCGGTACCCTTTTACATTCACGGGCTATGGGGGAGTCGCTTCTCCAGGTCGAGGGTGCGGATGGGGGGCGGGTGGAAAAGAAAGGTCGAGATTCTCTTCGCAGCACCACAAACGGCTCCGCTCTCTGTTGAGCAGCTACAGAGTAATTTGCAAGAGTTGGCGGTTACAGCCTGGAGGCATGAGGCTGAATCTCAGCCACAACTGGCCACCACCTGGCTGAGACGCGCTAGAAAAATGGGTTTTCGCACGGTTCTGATCGATGCGATGAGTGGTGATCGTTTGAGTGGATTTCGCCTGCTGACCGCAGTAGTACTGATCTCTGGAGTAGTTCGTCAGCGAGCGAGTGAAGCCCCCGTCGGGATATTACTACCCACCACTGCAGCAGGTGTGGTCAGTAATCTTGCAGTTTTGATGGCGGGACGGCGTGTGGTTAATCTCAACTACACCGCACCAGCGGCTGCAATCCGTCATACCATTGAGGCCGCAGGGATTGAAGTGGTCTACACCTCGGAGCGTTTTCTACAGCGCCTAGAGTCGCAGCAGCGGCCTATGGTGGAAGCGTTATCCGGTCTGGAGGTGGTGAAACTGGAACAGGTCAAGGAGTCATTTACAGCGCAGCAACGGATCTCTACGCTGTTGATGGCAGTGCTCTATCCAACAACAGTGTTGATTCGTAAATGGGTGGTACCTGTTGATCAAGAGGATACGGCTGTGGTGATCTTCTCCAGCGGTAGTGAAGGAGAGCCTAAAGGTGTGGCGCTGAGCCATCGCAACCTGACGGGTAACATTCAACAGATTGTTGCTGTGTTAGAGCCGGGAAGAGGGCGAGACGGGGATCGCATGTTGGGGAGTTTGCCACTTTTTCACTCCTTTGGGCTGACAGCTACCACACTGATGCCACTGGTTCAGGGGATACCCCTGGTGGTGACTCCAGACCCGACCGATACCCTGAAGGTGGTCAAGGCGATTGAGAAATATCAGGCTACACTCTATTTTGGAACCCCCACCTTTTTGCAGTGGATGACACGCAACCAGCGTGTAGCCGCACATCAGTTACAGACGCTACGACTGGTGATTGCCGGTGCTGAACGGTTAAAAGAGTCGGTGAGAGTTCAATTTGAGGAGAAATTTGGTCACAGGGTCTATGAGGGGTATGGAGCCACCGAGACCTCTCCGGTGAGCTGTGTCAACGTGTTTGACAGAGTGGATGAGGCGGGTCGAATATTGCAGCAGGGCAACCAGCCCGGCACTGTAGGGCACCCTCTTCCGGGGACGCGAATCAAGATAGTGGAGCCGCAGACGATGCAGCCGCTGGCGAATGGAGAGGCGGGTCTGGTGCTGGTCAGAGGGGTGCAGGTGATGCGTGGTTATCTGCAGAGCGGGGTAGAGATGGTACAGCCATTTGTTGAATTGGAGGGTGGTGGTCGCTGGTATAAGAGCGGAGATAAAGGCTCTATCGATGCCAATGGTTTTCTAACGATTGTAGATCGCTACTCACGATTTGCCAAAATTGGTGGAGAGATGGTGAGCTTGACTGCTGTCGAGATCAAGATCCGAACATTTTTGCGGGAGGAAAATGAACATTGTGAGGTTGCAGTGATTGCGGTGGAGGACGAACGTAAGGGTGAGCAGCTGCTGCTGTTCGTTCAGGGGAGTGAGACCATAGATTTACGGAAGCGGCTACGGCAGGTGTTGGATCAGCCACTTTGGGTGCCTGCACAAGTGGTTCCGGTGAAGGAGATTCCGCTACTGGGCAGTGGAAAAAGAGATTATGGGTTGATGAAGCGTAATGCTGTAGCCGCCTGGAACCGCAGATAAGAGAGAAAGAGAGCGAGTGACCCAAGCAGGGTTAAAATATCAGGGGTTCCTCAGTTGGACCGTAGTGCATGGCACTTTATAACATCTCCATAGGGTCTACATCTACGGACCACCGTACCTTACGGCTGCTTTTCAGAGTTTCCATAGATGGGACCAAGGGTGTCAGCAGTTGATGTAACGGGGTGCGCCGGGTTGATTGCAGCAGTAGTTGTGCGCGGTAGCGACCTGCCCGTTTCTCCATCGGTGAGGGGACGGGTCCCAATATCTCAACAGCATGGGTCATGTATTGTTGTGCAAGATTACGCACCTCAGTCAGAAATTGTTGCGCCATTTTGGCGCTGCTGGCCTCCGCCCGAATCAGGGTGAGATAACTGTAGGGGGGCAGTGTAGCCAGTTTACGTTCAGAGAGTGCCTGCGCTGCAAAGGCGGGATAACCTTGCTGCAGTAGTGTACGCAGTAAAGGATGATCTGGATTATGGGTCTGAATGACCATCTCACCGCGGCGAGAACCTCTTCCTGCGCGTCCTGCAACCTGGGTAATCAACTGCCCCATCTGCTCGGTGGCGCGGAAATCTGAGCCAAACAGACCGCCATCGGCATCAAGAATGGCGACCAGAGTGACATTGGGAAAGTGGTGTCCTTTGGCCAGCATCTGGGTACCCAGTAGCAGTTGGTGATCTCCCGCATGGATCTGCTCCAGCTTCTCGTCCATAGCCCCCTTTTTACGGGTGGTGTCACCATCAATACGGGTGATGGAGTGGTTGGGGAACTGCTGTTGTAGCGCCTCTTCAATGCGTTCGGTACCGGCACCGATATTCTTGATCGAATCACTGCCACACTCCGGGCAGCTTCCGGGGTGTGGACGTTCACCACTGCAGTGGTGGCAGACCATGCGGTTACGGTGTTGGTGATAGGTGTAGCGGACCTCACAGCGAGGGCAGGAGGCGATCCAGCCACAGCTTTTACAGAACAGGGTGGGCGCATAACCGCGACGGTTGAGGAACAGCAAGATCTGGCTTTGCTGCTCAAGGTGGTGCTGAATCTTCTCCAGTAGTGGTGGTGACAGCAGGTGAGCCATTTTCCTGGAGCGCATATCAATCAAGGAGATGTCTGGTGGAACAGCACCACCGGCTCTCTGTTGTAATGTCAGTTTCTGGTATTTTCCAAGGGTGGTGTTGTGCAGACTCTCAAAGGAGGGGGTGGCGCTACCAAGAATAACGGGGATCTGCTCCTGTTGTGCCCTCAATACCGCCAGGTTGCGTGCTGAGTAGCGAAACCCCTCCTGCTGTTTGAATGAACCATCATGCTCCTCATCAATAATCAGAATGCCGGGGTTTTGTAGTGGTGTGAAGATGGCAGAACGGGTCCCTATGATAATTTTGGCTCGGCCATCACCTGCAGCGAGCCAGTCATTGAGCCGTTCACGCCGACTTCTTCTGGAGTGAAGCAGGGCGATAGGGATGCGAAAACGTGCTCGAAAGCGTTGAACGGTTTGGGGAGTGAGAGAGATCTCTGGAACCAGTATCAGTGCCTGTTTTCCTCCATCAACCACCTGTTGAATTGCCTGAAGATAGACCTCCGTCTTACCGCTTCCGGTGACCCCCTCCAGCAGCAGTGGTGTACGTGGGCTCTGCCCCTGCAACTGTTGCTGGATCCTGTCGGTAGCGTGCTGCTGCTCGGGGTTGAGTGGATGAGGCCGCTCTGCTGCTGTTGCTTCGACTGCAGACTCTACGAGAGTTTTCTGTTGTGCAGAGGCCCACCCTTTTTCAACCAGCTTCTGGAGTGGCGCTTTCCAGTGTGGCGTGATCTGTTGCAGTATCTCGCTATTCACCCCTTCAGTGCTATTTTGCAGCAATTCCAGCAGCTGCTGCTGTCGGGGAGCACGTTTCAATAGGGTAGCGTCATACGCAGCGCCCTCATCAGTAGCAGCGTAGAGAACTGTTTGTGTGGGGGTGGCGGCACTGCCCTGTCGCAATAAGACCGGAAGGGCCGCCTCATAGACCTCACCAATAGGGTGGTGGTAGTAGTGGGCGGAGTGGAGCAGTAGTTGATGGAGTGGTTCGGAGAGCAGTGGTTTCCGGTCCAGAATCTCAAGGATCGGTTTTAGTTTGTCCGGAGAATAGAGAGACTCATCGCTCACCGCTATCAAGATACCGATACGTTGTTGACGTCCAAAAGGGACACGAATACGTATGCCGGGTTGCAGGTAGACTGGATTACTCTCGGGTAGCGGAAGGTAGTCGAAGGTTTTTCGCAGTGGGACCGTGAGCAGAGCGATCTGAAGGATCATTGAGTTGTGCCCCTCTCTCACTCTCAATTTAGAACGAGAGTGAGAGTGAGAGAGCTGGGATGAAGTTTAAGCCGGGTTGACGGTACGGACCCCATTGGGGGTACCGAGTAGCAGAGTATCTGCGGGACGCAGTGCAAACAGACCGTTGGTGACAACTCCAACAATATTGTTGAGGATCTGCTCAGTTTTAGCGGGCTCTGTAATTTGCAGGTTCTTGATATCGAGAATGATGTTGCCATTGTCGGTGGTGAACCCCTCTCTCAAGATCGGTTGACCCCCAATCTGCTTGATAATCTCACGGGCGACGTAGCTCTGTGCCATCGGGATCACCTCAACCGGTAGCGGGAACTCTCCCATTACACCGACCAGCTTGCTCTCATCGGCAATACAGATAAATTTATCGGCCACAGCAGCCACAATCTTCTCGCGTGTCAGCGCACCACCCCCACCCTTGATCAGGTGAAGCTGGTTGTTGGACTCATCGGCACCATCCACATAGATCGACATGCTATTGACACTGTTAAGATCCATGACCTCAATGCCGTGACCACGCAGGCGCTCAGCAGTGGCTTCAGAGCTGGCAACAGCCCCCTTTATCTGACCTTTGATTGAGGCCAGAGCATCAATAAAGAAGTTGGCTGTGGAGCCAGTCCCGACACCGATAATCTCACCAGGTACTACATATTGCAGAGCAGCCTCAGCAACCGCCTTTTTCATTTCATCTTGAGTCATTGTCTGTTTTCTCCTGAACTTGTATTTGAATCTTTCCTGAATCTCTTTGATGTCTCTTTTCCACTAAGTATACTTGGTGCCATGCCAAAAAAATATATTGAAAAGATACTCAAGGCACGTGTTTACGATGTGGCGCGTGAGACACCTCTGGAAGAGGCGCGGGGCCTCAGTGAACGGTTGAAGAATCGAGTGCTGATTAAACGGGAGGATCTACAGCCGGTCTTCTCATTTAAGCTGCGGGGGGCCTACAACAAGATGGTCAACCTAAGCGAGGAAGAGCTGCAGCGAGGGGTGATTGCCGCGTCAGCAGGAAACCATGCGCAAGGGGTGGCGCTTTCAGCCAAAAAGATGGGGGTCTCCGCAACCATTGTCATGCCCAAGACAACGCCAGAGATCAAGGTGCAGTCGGTCCGCAAGTATGGTGCGAAGGCGGTTCTGGTGGGAGATACCTACGACGAGGCCTACCAACATGCGATGGGGTTGGCGGAAAAGAAGAAGTTGACGGTAGTTCACCCTTACGATGACCCTGAGGTGATTGCAGGGCAGGGGACCATCGCGATGGAGATTTTGCGTCAACACTCAGGAAAAATTGATGCAGTCTTTATTCCGGTCGGCGGTGGCGGGCTGATTGCAGGTATGGCCAGTTACCTGAAATATCTCTACCCCGAGATTCGAGTGGTGGGGGTAGAGCCGGATGATGCGCCGACACTGCATACCGCACTGGAGAAGAAGCGACGGGTAATTTTGAAAGAGGTGGGGATATTCGCTGATGGTGTTGCCGTGAAGCAGATTGGCAAAGAGACCTTTCGTCTCTGTCGTCAACTGGTAGATGAGGTGGTGTTGGTCAGTTCGGATGAGATCTGTGCAGCGATCAAGGATATCTTTGATGATACCCGCTCGATTGCAGAACCCGCAGGGGCGCTCTCCATCGCCGGGTTGAAGAAGTATGTTGAGCAGAATCAGAGAGAGGGAGAGACACTGGTTGCAGTGGATAGTGGTGCCAACATCAATTTTGACCGTCTGCGCCATGTGGCGGAGCGCGCTGAGTTGGGTGAACGCAAGGAGGCGGTGCTGGCAGTGACCATTCCTGAACGGCCCGGCAGCTTTAAAAAGTTCTGCCGGCTGCTGGGCAAGCGACAGATTACTGAATTCAACTACCGTTTTGCTGATCGGGAGAGAGCCCATATCTTCGTCGGGCTGCAGGTCTGTGGTGGTGAAGAGCGTGCGCAGTTGGTTGGACGCCTGACGGATAAAGGCTACCCGGTTGAGGATCTTTCCGATAATGAGACCGCCAAGGTGCATGTACGTTACATGGTGGGGGGCCATCAACAGGGGGTGGAAAACGAGTTGCTCTACCGTTTCCGTTTTCCGGAACGGCCTGGGGCGCTACTGAAATTCCTCACCCATCTGGGACGTAACTGGAATATCAGCCTATTCCACTATCGCAACCATGGTGCTGACTATGGGCGGGTCTTGTGTGGAATACAGGTGCCGGAAACAGAGCGCAAAGCACTACAACAGTTCCTCGATAAATTGGGCTACCACTACCAGGAAGAGACGGATAACCCGGTCTATAAGCTGTTTTTGAGTTAACAATCCCTGTTGCAGTCACCACTCTTTAATAGGGTGCCTTCAGAGCTTCTCTGTCGGCAGGCTGCGGCATTTTAGACGGATCGTGATGTATAATACAAGCCTATGAGAGCTTACTCGATACTTATCTTATTGTGTATGTCACTCTTCATTTCTGGCTATGTTTCTGCTTCAGAAAATGAAACCAGAGATATACTGTTTGTGAACTCCTACCATTATGGAATGGACTGGACAGATGGTGAAATGGAGGGTGCTTATGAAGTGCTTAAGCAGAGTAGTACCCCCATCCAAATTCATGTCGAGTACATGGATACAAAGCGTACATCTGATGAGAGACACTTTGAAAATCTATCGAACTTATTCAAGCATAAATACCAAGATACCAAGTTCAGCGCTATCATTACAACGGATAATGGTAACTTCTCAATAAGTCCGTGCAGACAATTAAAGTCCAAAAAAGAACAAAAAGTACTTGACAGGCTTTTTCAGTAAATTCTATCAACATCAGACTCCTT